>CAYOHO010000144.1:0-5878 GCA_964403755.1 uncultured Oscillospiraceae bacterium | reverse complement strand
GGGACCAATGCGCTCCGTTATGATAATGGAAACATGGATCCGGGAGGCCCGGCCGTAGGAGGCTTGCATGAGAAGAAAGATCAGTTTCAATAAGGACTGGCAGTTTCTGCGGCAGGATGGCGGCGTCGCGCGGACGCTGGCCGAGGGTTCGGCCGTCACGTTGCCCCATACCTGGAACGCCGAGGACGGCCAGGACGGCGGCAATGACTACTACCGCGGCACCTGCTGGTATGCCCGCCGCTTCCCCACCCCGGCGCTCACTGACGGAGAAGAGGCGTGGCTTGAATTCGAGGGTGCAGCCATGACCGCCTGTGTTTATGTTAATGGCCGCCAGCTGACCCGCCATGAGGGCGGCTATAGCACCTTCCGGGTGAACATCACGGACGCCCTTATAGAAGCGCCAGCGGATGACGGCGCAGCGGTGATCGGCACGGCGCAGAGCGGCGTGCCGTCTGGATCGGGCGGGAACATCCTGGCCGTGTCGGTTGACAATAGCCAGAACCGCACAGTCTATCCCCAGAAGGCCGACTTTACGTTCTACGGCGGCATCTACCGCGACGTGCACCTGTTGATCGTGCCCGCCGCCCACTTCGCGCTCGGCGACCAAGGGAGCTCCGGCATCCGGGTGACACCACAGCTGTCGGATGACCTCCGGAGCGCGGCCGTGTCTGTGGAGGCCTGGGTGGAGGGGACGGCGGAAAGTGTCCGGTTCTCGATCGCGGGCCAGGCGGCGGGTGGAACGGGTGTCGCTGGTGAAGCCGGTTCAGCCGCCGAAATGGGTTCCTGTGAAGAAGCGCCCACTTCCACAGACATGATCGCAGTTGAGGCGGCGGTGGTCGACGGCCACGCGCTGGCAGTCCTGAATGTGTCTGATGTCCGCCTGTGGAACGGTGTTGCAGACCCGTTCCTTTACACGGCGCGGGCGGAACTGGCGAACGGCGACGCTGTGGAAACCGCCTTCGGCTGCCGGACCATCGCGTTCGATGCCGTCGATGGCTTTCAGCTCAACGGGCGGACGCTGCGCCTGTGCGGCGCGGCGCGTCATCAGGACCGCCAGGGTATCGGCTGCGCACTGACAAGGGCGGAGCATGACGAGGACATGGCGCTGATCCGGGAGATGGGCGCCAACACCGTCCGCCTGGCCCATTACCAGCACAGCCAGTACTTCTACGACCTCTGCGACCGGCACGGCCTGATTGTCTGGGCGGAGATCCCGTATATCACCGAGCACATGCCGGAGGGGCGCGCGAATACGCTCAGCCAGATGACCGAACTCATCATGCAGAACTGGAACCACCCGTCAATCGTCTGCTGGGGCTTGTCGAACGAGATCACGGCTGCCGGCGGCGTGAACGCGGACATGGTCGAGAACCACAGGCTGCTGAACGATCTCTGCCACCGGCTCGACCCGACCCGCCCGACGACCATGGCCCATGCCTTCATGCTTGACCCTGCGGAACCGTTCGCCCGGCTGCCGGACATCTGCGGCTACAACCTCTATTACGGCTGGTACCTGGCGGAAAAGGAACAGAACGACGCGTGGTTCGACCGCTTCCATGCGGAGCATCCGGACCGGATCATCGGGCTGTCCGAGTATGGGGCAGACGCCAACCCGTCCTACCAGGCCAGCCGGCCGGAAAAGGGTGACTGGAGCGAGTCCTACCAGGCGGTCTACCACGAGCACATGCTCGAGATGTGGCGCCAACGCCCGTATATCTGGGCGATGCATGTGTGGAACATGTTCGACTTTGGCGCCGACGGCCGCGACGAGGGCGGCAAGCCGGGCCAGAACCAGAAGGGTCTCGTCACGTTTGACCGCAAGACGAAAAAGGACGCGTTCTACATCTACAAAGCATATCTCTCGGGCGAACCGTTCGTCCACCTCTGCGGCCGCCGTCAGGTCGACCGCTGCGGAACGGAGACCGAAGTGAAGGTGTACGCCAACCTGCCGGCGGTCACCCTGTTCGTGGACGGGAAGCAATTTGCGACCCTGACCGGGGACAAGGTGTTCCGCTTCACGGTGCCGATCGCCGGCGAACACACCATCGAAGCACGCTCGGGCGACCGGTTCGACAGCATGCATATCCGCCGGGTGGAGCAGCCAAACCCGACTTATGTCATGGCGGGTGGCGAGGTGGTCAACTGGTTCGACAAGCCGGAGGCGCTCCTGCGCGAAGGCCATTTCTCGATCCTTGACACGATGGCCGACCTCAAGCGGAATGCCGCCGCGGCCGCCGTGCTGGCCGAGGTTATGGCCACGGCCCGGAAATCCTACGGTGACGTGGCGAAGAATGTGACCATGCCCGAATCCGTCCAGCGCCTGATGGATGCGATGCCCCTGGAAAAGGTTCTTAAGCAGGCGAGCAAGGTCTTTGGTCCGGCCGCCGTCAAGCAGCTGAACGGCGCCCTGAACCAGATCAGAAAAAATCAGCCGGGCGTTCAGGATTGAGTGGGCTCCGCGCAGTCCATGCAGGACCAGCTGCGCATTCAGGCGCATTGCCAAAGGCCAGCCTTGCATAAAGCGAGCTGGCCTTTGGCAATGCTGGATTGGCAGGTGCTGGTCGCAGATGCGGGCTGACGATCGGCTGCTGCGGACGAATAATCAGGCGGCTGCGCGACGGGTCAAGTGCGATTGCGAGGCGAATGATCAGACTGCTACGCGACGGGTTAATCGGCGATTGCGAGGCGGACGATCGGCTGCTGCGCGACGGGTCTACTGCGATTGCGAGGCGGGTCAACGGCGACTGCGAGGCGAATGGTCGGCTACTGCGGGTGGGTAAACAGCGAGGCCATGTTGTCAGGCACGAGCTTGATGTCCTGGATCTTGTAGATGCCGTTCTCGTCCGGTGGCGCCATGTAGACAAGAATCAGCTTGCCGTTCTCGAGCCGGACGACGGAGTAGGTGCTGTACAGCGTGGTGGCCGTGGTGATCTTCTGGAAGTCGCCGAAGTTGGTCGAGCTGATGCGGAGGCGGGCGCCATCGCTGAGCAGGGCCTGGAAGGCGGCGAAGTCATTTTCCTTGAGCGACTTGCTGAGCATGGCCGCCACGTTGCGCGGGCTGTTGGCCTTGACCGAAAGGTCGGCCTGGCAGCCGCGGATGTATAGGGTGACGACGGCCGTAATGACGATGACCAGGACCAGTCCGACGATCATCAGGGCGCGCTGGCGGCTTACAGCGGCTGGCGTATGGCGCTTCTCGGGGATTCGGGGATCGACGGTCTTCGGCCGTTCGAACAGGGGATCTGCGCTGGCCATGTTGCTACCTCTTTCTGACTGCTCCCGTCGGATGATTGCTGCCTTCTACTTGAGTTCCTTCTTGTTGCGCTGGATGGTCAGGAGCATTTCGGTGAGCTGCTCCTCGACGTCGGTGAGGCGCTTGCGGGCGTATTCCATGGCGCCGTTGCGGATCTGGCGCGCCGCCTGGTTGGCGTTCTCGACCGTGATGTCGGCCTGCTGGCGGGCCTTCTGGGTGATCTCATGCTCGTCGATCATGGCGGTCATGCGGGATTCGGCTTCGCGCATGATCGTCTCGGCCTCCTTGCGGGCTTCGGCAATGAGCTGCCGGTTCTGCTCGAGCAGCCAGCGGGCCTGCTTGAGCTCACCCGGCAGGTTGTCGCGGATCATCGTGATCAGCACCAGCATCTCTTCCCGGTCCACCATGCAGTTGTCGGAGAACGGTATCGAACGCGCCGAAACGACGCAGCTCTCGAGGCGGTCGATCAGGTCTTCCACCGAGTGCTCCGCGTCGCGTGCGTTCCTTCCTTGTTCGTACATCAGCTGTGTGGCCTCGACTTTCGTGGTCAGGTGCGGTGCCGGGAAAGGCGGGCGAGGATTTCGTCGCTGATTTCCGGCGGCACCATGCCGGAAATGTCACCGCCGTAGGATGCGATTTCGCGTACGATCGAGGAGCTCGTGAAGGAGAGCTCCGTGCGGCTGAGGAGGAAGACCGTCTCGAAGCGCGTGTTGAGCAGGCGATTGGCGACGGCCATCTCGGCCTCGAGCCGGAAGTCGGACTCGCTGCGCAGGCCGCGGACCACGGCGCAGGCGCCGGTTTCGTGGTAGAACGTGGCGATCAGGCCCTCGTGGTACGTGATTTCGATTTCAGGGGCGTCTGCGAGGGACTTGCGCAGCATCGCGACCCGCTCCTCGACCGAGAACACCGTCCGCTTGGCGCTGTTGGGCAGCACTGCGACGACCAGCCGGTCGCACAGCGTCGCTGCGCGGCGGGCAATGTCGATGTGTCCGTTGGTGGGCGGATCAAAGGTTCCTGGGTAGATGAACGTGCGCATGCTGCATACCCTCGGCCGGGCTATAAGCCGCCTTCCTGCCGATTTTGGTAAAATGATAGCATTGCCGTTCCGTACTTACAACTTCTGGCAAGTTGCAGAAAAGTTACAGTTGAAGGCGGCTCGTCGCCGGCATCATGCTCGAGCACCAGAATGCCGTCAGGAGCGAGCATGCCGCCGTAACTGGCGGCAGGCAGGGCCGCGTTCGTGTCAGGATTTGAAACTGCATCCGGACCCGGGTCTGCCGGCGCCATCAGGCGCGCCAGCTTCTCGAGGTCGGCGATCGCCTCGGCGTAGGGCGGGTCCATGAAGATGACGTCGAACGGGCGGGCGGTTCCGGCGGCGATGTCGGCGCCAAGGCGGCGAACGGCCGCGGCGGCCTCCATCGGCAGGACCCGGGCGTTCTTTTCAAAATGGGTCTTGCAGATGTTGGCGCGGATGGCCTCGAGGGCGCGGCGGTCGCGCTCGACCAGCACCGATTCCTCTGCGCCGCGGCTGAGTGCCTCAAGCCCGACCTGGCCGGAGCCGGCGAACAGGTCGAGAAAGCGCGCGCCCGGCAGACGCGGCATGAGAATCGAGAACAGGGCTTCCTTGGTGCGGTCGGCGGTGGGGCGGGTGTCGCGCCCGGCCGGGGCGGCCAGCTGGGTGCCGCGGGCCTTGCCGGCGATGATCCTGGGCATGCGGTTCTCCTTTTTACAGTCCGATGTTCGGGAACACGTCGTGGTAGCGGGCCTGCAGCGCCTCGACGACGCGGCGGTTCGGCAGATCGGCCAGGTCGGGATCGTCCTGGAGCAGGGTGTCGACCGACAGCTGGACTTCCTTGAGCAGGCGCGTGTCCTGGTAGAGGTTGGCGGCATGGAACTCGGGCAGGCCGTGCTGGCGGGTGCCGAAGAAGTCGCCCGGGCCGCGCAGCTCGAGGTCCTTTTCGGCGAGCAGGAAGCCGTCGTCGGAATGGCAGAGGGTGCGCAGGCGCTCGCGGGCGACGCCTTCCTCGACGTCGCTGACCAGCACGCAGAGCGACGGGTGGCTGCCGCGGCCGATACGGCCGCGCAGCTGGTGCAGCTGCGAGAGGCCAAAGCGCTCGGCGTTCTCGATGATCATCAGGGTGGCCTTGGGCTGGTCGACGCCGACCTCGATGACCGTGGTCGAGACCAGGATGTCGACTTCGCTGTCCATGAAGCCGTCCATGACCGCCTGCTTCTCCTTGGGCTTCATCGCGCCGTGCAGCAGCCCGACCTTGAGGTCCGGCAGGGCGTGCTGGCGGAGGTGCTCGTAGGCGGCCTCGACCGAGAGCACGCCGGCCATCGGGCCGTCGGTCTCCTCGCTCTCCTCGATCTGCGGGCAGACGACGTAGCATTTGCGGCTGGCCTCGACCTCGCGGCGCAGCAGGGCGTCGAGGCGGTCGCGGTCGCGCGTGGTTGCGGTGTAGGTCTTGATCGGCTGGCGTCCTGCCGGCTTCTCGTGGATGATCGAGAGGTCAAGGTCGCCGTAGAGGATGAGCGCCAGCGTGCGCGGGATCGGCGTCGCCGACATGACGAGCACATGCGCCGATGGCGGCGCGGCCGGAAGCGCGGGCGAGCCGCTCGCTTCCC
>CAYOHO010000143.1:0-5879 GCA_964403755.1 uncultured Oscillospiraceae bacterium | reverse complement strand
GCTGACGAAGCCGGCCTCGCCCGGGCCGGCGCCGAAACGGGCACGGCCGACATCCGCTATCTCGCCGCCGCCGGCGACATCCGCTATCTCGCCGCCGCCGGCGACATCCGCACCATCAGGCCCGACACCGGCGACATCCGCGCCATCCGGCCCGACGCCGGCGCGGCTGCTGCCTCGGGAAATGCCGGCACCGCGGCCGGAGCCGCAGCGGCGGCAGCATCCGCCGCAGCCGCCAGGACGGGCGGGCAGGGAGGGAACCCATGAACACGCTGACCATCGCGCTATCCAAGGGCCGGCTGGCCGAGCAGGCCATCGAGCTCTTCGAGGAGGCCGGCTTCGACTGCAGCGCGGCCAAGGAGAAGTCGCGCCGGCTCATCCTCACCGACGAGCGCCAGGACATCTGCTTCATCATGGCCAAGCCGGCCGACGTGCCGACCTATGTCGACTACGGCGCCGCCGATATCGGCGTCGTCGGCAAGGACACGCTTCTCGAGGAGGGGCGCCAGCTCTACGAGGTGCTCAACCTCGGCTTCGGCGCCTGCCGCATGTGTGTCTGCGGTCCGGCCGCGCTCAAGGGCCGGATCGACACCATCCCCAACAAGCGCATCGGCACCAAGTATCCCAACATCACGCGTGCCTACTTCGAGGGGCACCGCCATGAGAGCGTCGAGATCATCAAGCTCAACGGCTCGGTCGAGCTCGCGCCGCTGATCGGCCTGTCCGAACTGATCGTCGACATCGTCGAGAGCGGCCGCACCCTGCAGGAGAACGGCCTGGCCGTTCTCGAGAGCATCGCCGACATCAGCGCCCGCCTCGTGATCAACCGGGTCAGCCTCAAGATGAAGGCGGCGCGCATCAACCCGCTGATCGGCGCCATCCGCGCCCAGCTGGCGGTCCGCGCCCTGGCGGCGCAGCTGGCAGCCGGCGAGATGAAGGGAGAACAGGGATGAAGAGCCTTGTCGATATCGCCATCATCCGGACCGACCGCAGCGAGCGCCAGTCGATCACGGCCCGGCTCGGGCTGCGCGGCAAGATGTCCCGCCAGGACGTCATCGCCGTCACGGAGGCCATCCTCGAGACGGTGCGCCGCGAGGGCGACACCGCCCTGCTGCGCTACACGGAGCAGTTTGACCGCGTCTCCCTGACACCGGACCGGCTGGTCGTCAGCGAGCATGAGATCAGCGAGGCGTTCGAGCAGACCGATCCGGAACTGCTGGACGTGATGCGCGAGGCGGCTGTCAACATCCGCCGCTTCCACGAGGCGCAGGTGCAGGCGCCGCTCCAGCTGGACGACGGCCGGGGCGCCCGCGTCGGCCTGATGGTCCGTCCGCTCGACCTGGTCGGCATCTACGTCCCGGGCGGAACGGCGCCGCTGCCGTCCTCCGTGCTCATGAACGCCATTCCCGCCAGGGCCGCCGGCGTCCGCCGGATCGTCATGTGCACGCCGCCGCGCGCCGACGGCCGCATCGCCCCGGCCATCCTCGCCGCATCGGCACTGGCCGGCGTCGACCAGGTCGTCAAGGCCGGCGGCGCCCAGGCAATTGCCGCCATGGCCTATGGGACAGGCACCGTCCCCGCCGTCGACAAGATCTGCGGTCCAGGCAACATCTATGTCAATACCGCCAAGCGCCTTGTCTTCGGCCAGTGCGACATTGACCTGTTCGCCGGCCCGAGCGAGATCCTGATCATTGCCGACGAGAGCGCCAGCCCGGCATTTCTCGCCGCCGACATGCTCTCACAGGCCGAGCACGACCGCCTGGCCTCCGCCATCCTGGTGACCACCTCGATGCGCATTGCCGAAGAGACGGCCGCCGAGATCCGCCGCCGCGCCCAGCTGATGCCGCGCGCCGACATCCTGGCCGCCTCGCTGCGCGACTATGCCGCCATCCTCGTCGTCCCCGGCTTCGAGGATGCCGTCGCCTTCGCCAACGAGCTGGCGCCCGAGCACCTCGAGCTCTGCGTCGCCGATCCGCATGCCCTGCTTGGCCAGATCCGCAACGCCGGTGCCATCTTCCTCGGCCACTACAGCCCCGAGCCGCTGGGCGACTACTTCGCCGGACCCAACCATGTCCTGCCAACCAGCGGCACTGCACGCTTCTTCTCGCCGCTCAACACGGCCGACTTCCAGAAGAAGATCAGCGTCATCGACTATTCACGCGAGGCGCTGGGCGCCTGCTGGGAAAAGATCGCCCGCTTTGCCGAGGCCGAGCAGCTGACCTGCCACGCCGAGGCCGTGCGCGTGCGCTTCGGCCAGGCCAGCGCCGACCACGACGACCGCTGAGCCCCGCACCCCGGCCTTGCAGCCGGCCGTGCCCGTTACAGCCAGGAGAGAATGTCCAAGGAGGTCATCACCGTGGAAAATCCCTTTGACCGGTCGGCGCCAGGCGCCGAAGGACGGGAAGCCCGCCGCTTCTGGAGCCGCATCACGCAGGCCGTCGAGCCCTATGTGCCCGGTGAGCAGCCGCGTGAGCGCCTGATCAAGCTCAACACCAACGAGAACCCGTATCCGCCGTCACCGGCAGTCGCCGCAGCCCTGAATGCGGTCGATCCGGCGCGCCTGCGCCTCTATCCGGATCCGACCTCGCTGCGCCTGCGCCAGAGCATCGGCGCCTACTTCAACCTGCCGGAAAGCCAGGTGTTTGTCGGCAATGGCTCGGACGAGATCCTGGCCTTCTGCTTCCAGGCCTTCTTCAATCCGGGCGAGCCGGCTGAACCGGCCGATGAGCTGTTCCCGGACGAGCCGGCAATCGCGGTTCCGGACGGCCTCGCCGGACCCTGGACCGCCGAGGCGGCGCCGCCGGCCGGACCGCCGGAGCAGGAGCGCCTGCCTCTGCCCGGCCTGCCCGGCCCCTCGGCCGACCAGGTCGTGTTCCCCGACATCACCTACAGCTTCTATCCGGTCTATGCCCGGCTCTACGGCATCCCCTTCCGCACCGTGCCGCTGCTGCCGGACATGGGCGTCCCCCTGGCCGAGCTCAGCGCCCCGTCCGCCGGCATCGTGCTTGCCAACCCCAACGCGCCCACCGGCTGCGCCCTGCCCCTCGAGGCACTGGAGGCACTGGCCGAGTCCGACCCGGACCGGCTCCTGATCGTCGACGAGGCCTATGTCGACTTCGGCGCCGATTCCGCCGTCTCCCTGCTGGGGAGCCATGACAACATCCTGGTTGTCCAGACCTTCTCGAAATCGCGCTCGCTCGCCGGTGTCCGGCTCGGCTTCGCGCTTGGCGCCCCGGCGCTGATCGAAGGCCTCGAGCGCATCCGCGACTCCTTCAACAGCTACACCGTCGACTGCCTTGCCCAGCTGGCCGGCGAAGCCGCCATGGCCGACGGCGCCTGGTTCGAGGAGACCCGCCGCCGCATCATCGCCACCCGCGACTGGACGGTGCAGGCCCTCACGGCGCTCGGCTTCGAGGTCATCCCCTCGCAGGCCAACTTTATCTTCGCCCGCCATCCGGCGTTTGCCGGCCGCTTCCTGCAGCAGGAACTGCGCCGCCGCGGCATCCTCGTGCGCCGTTTCGACCGGCCGCGCATCGCCGACTACCTGCGCATCAGCATCGGCACCGATGCCGAGATGCAGGCGCTGGCCGAAGCAACCGCAGCGGTGCTGGGCTTCCCGGTTGCCGGTGCCGGAGCGCCTGCGCTATAATCATTCAATGATGCACCCGCCGGTGCCGCCGCCAGCCGCCGTCACGACCGCCCGGAATGCCGCAGACGCGGCAGCAGGGCCGTCACGGCCGGCACAGCCACCGATTCCGCCACACACAGGGAGGACAGGCCATGCGTACCGCACAGCTGACCCGCAGAACGCTTGAAACCGACATCACCGCCAGCCTCGAGATTGACGGCAGCGGCGAGGCAACCGTCCAGACCGGGATCGGCTTCCTCGACCACATGCTCATCCTCCTGGCCCGCCACGGCGGCCTGACGCTCAAGGTCAGCGCGGCCGGCGACCTCGATGTCGACACGCACCATACGGTCGAGGACATCGGCATCGTGATCGGCCAGCTGATCGCGCGCGCCGTCGGCGACAAGCGCGGCATCCGCCGCTATGCATCCGAGACCATCCCCATGGACGAGGCGCTCGTCCAGGCGGTCGTCGACGTCTCGGGCCGGCCCTACCTGGTGTTCCGCGCCGAGTTCAAATCCCCGACCGTCGGCGCCTTCGAGACCCAGATGACCGAGGAGTTCTTCCGCGCCGTCGCCTTCAACGCCGGCCTGACGCTGCACCTGAGCTGCCTCTATGGCAGCAACGACCACCACATCATCGAGGGCCTGTTCAAGGCCTTCGGCCGCTGCCTGCGGACCGCCCTCAGCATCGACCCCGCCAGCCCGGACGCAATTCCCTCGACCAAGGGAATGCTCTAGGCTCCAGGCGATCCTTTCAAGGGCATTTTCCAGGCACCCCTTTCTCAGAACCCATCGCCCGCACCCAATGGATACGCCGGTGGAACCGGCAGGGAGGCAACCCATGGACCAGACCATCCGCAACACCGACTTCATCGACCTGCCGCTCAAGGCGGCCGGCAAGGTGCGCAGCATCTACGACCTCGGCGATTCGCTCGTCATCGTCGTGACTGACCGCATCTCCGCCTTCGACGTTGTCTTCAACGAGCTGATCCCCGACAAGGGCGTCGTTCTCAACAGCATCTCGGCCTTCTGGTTCGACCTGCTGGACGGCGTCGTGCCGAACCATGTGCTGAGCACGAATCCGGCCCATTACCCGTCCGGACTCGACCGCTATGCCGAACAGCTGGCCGGCCGCTCCATGTGGGTGCGCAAGGCGCAGATGCTGCCGGCCGAGTGCATCGTGCGCGGCTATCTCGAGGGCTCGGCGCTCAAGGAGTACCGGCAGACCGGCTCCGTCAGCGGCGTCCGCCTGCCGGCCGGCCTGCGCCAGGGCGACCGGCTCCCCGAGCCGATGTTCACGCCCTCGACCAAGGCTGAGGAAGGCCATGACATCAACATCACCTACAGCCAGCTGGCCGACATGATCGGGCAGGCGCAGGCGGCAGACGTGCGCGAGAAGAGCCTCGCCCTCTACACCGCCGCTGCGGCGTATGCCAGCGAACGCGGCATCATCCTGGCCGACACCAAGTTCGAGTTTGGCCTCATCGATGGCCGGCTGACCATCGCCGACGAGATCTTCACGCCTGACTCGTCGCGCTTCTGGGCCGCCGAGACCTGGGAGCCCGGCCGCGCCCAGGCCAGCTTCGACAAGCAGTACCTGCGCGAATGGCTGGAGACGCTGTCCTGGGACAAGACACCGCCGCCGCCGACCCTGCCGGAAAATGTCATCGCCCAGACGGCGGCCAAGTACCGCCAGGCCTACGAGCGCCTGACCGGCCGCACCTTCACCACCGCCGCCGAAGCCTGCCCGTGGTACGCCTCGGCCCCGGACAGCGTCCGGTGAGCCAGCATCCGGTGGATCCGCATCCGGTGAGCCCGCGTCCGGCAAGCCCGCGTCCGGCAAGCCAGCTTCCGGCGCCGATCGGCGTCATCGACTACGGCATGGGCAACCTGGGCAGTGTCGTCAAGGCGCTGGCCTGGCTTGGCTATCCGGCCGAGATTGTTGCCGACCCTGACCGGGTTGCCGGCTTCGAGCGCCTGATCCTGCCCGGTGTCGGCGCCATGGCCTTCGCGATGGAGAACCTCCGGCGCAGTGGGCTCGACCAGGCGACGCTGGCCTTCCTGCGCTCCGGGCGCCCGTTTCTCGGCATCTGCCTCGGCATGCAGCTGCTCTTCGAGCGCAGCGAGGAGGGCGATGCCACCGGCCTGGGGTTCCTGCCCGGAACCGTGCGTCGCTTCGAGCCGAAGCCCGGGATCAAGATTCCGCACATGGGCTGGAACCAGGTCGAGGACTCGCATGAGCCGCTGATTCC
>CAYOHO010000142.1:0-5889 GCA_964403755.1 uncultured Oscillospiraceae bacterium | reverse complement strand
CGTGCAGCATCACGGCCTCAATCGGGATCAGGACCGTGCGGCTGGCGTAGCTTGCCGTCCCAACCGCCGCCAGGGATGCAGCCGTGTCCGGCGTCCCAACCGCCGCCAGGGATTCAGCCGCGTCCGGCGTCCCGCCCATTCCCACAGGTGCGGCCGCATCCGGCGGGATGCGCTCGATACCGACCATGACGCCGCTGTGGCCGGCGCAGGCGGCGCGAACGGCTGCGGCGCCGGCTTCGATTGCCTCGGCGCGGTCAATTGGGGAGACATGCGCCATCGATGTGCGGCCGCAGATGCCCGGCTTCTCGCTGCGCGCCTTGATGCCGAGCCGGCGGATGACGAGGCTGACCAGATGGGCGCTGACGTCGCCATAGTAGACGGAGCGGCCGACCTGGAAGACGGGCGGGACGATCGGCTGGCCGTCGCGGTTCTTGAGTCCTTCGCTGACCACGACGACCACGCCGCCGAGACGGTCATGCATGGCCTTCACGTCGTGCAGGAACGCCTCCTCATCAAAGGGGCGTTCCGGCAGGTAGATGAGGTGGGGCGCGTCGCCGGGCTGGCGGCGGGCGAGGGCGGAGGCGGCCGTGATCCAGCCGGCATTGCGGCCAAAGGCTTCGATGATGCAGACGTGGATTGGCAGGGCCCGCACATCCTGACCGATTTCGGCCGTGATCGTCGCGATGTAGCGGGCGGCGCTGCCGAAGCCGGGCGAGTGGTCGGTCACGGCCAGGTCATTGTCGATGGTCTTGGGGATGCCGACCACGCAAAGCGAGGACTGGCCCTGCTGGCCGGCCTGGTCTGCTGCACCGGCCTGCGTCCCTGCGGTGCCTGGAGCCGCGGCGTCTGCCGCAGCCGCATCCGCCGCGGCGGCAGCGGCACGGATCCGGCCGCAGGCTTCCATGGAGCCGTTGCCGCCGTTGTAGAGCAGGTAGCGGATGCCGAGTTCGTGGCAGCGGGCGACAATGGCCGCGTAGTCAGCGGCATCGAGCGGGTCGCGGGCGGTCCCGATCGCCGACGCCGGCGTGAGCAGCAGCCGCTCAAGCTCATCCTCGGGAACGGTACGGAAGTCGACCATCCGGTTCTGGAGCAGTCCGCGCACACCGCCGATGGCGCCATAGATGTGCCGGATCGCTGGCTGCCGCAGTGCTTCGCGGACGGCGCCATAAAGCGAGGCGTTGAGCACGGGCGTCGGCCCGCCGCCGTGGATGATCACGAGGCTGCCGCCGTCATCCTTTCTGTCATTCATGTCGATTCTCCTGTCCTGATGATTCACCTGTCCTGTCGATTGAGGATCTGACCTGTCCTTTCGTGTCGGTTCGCCAGACTGCGTTTGCCTGAAAATCCGTCTGCCTGCCAGTACCCCCGGTCAGCCCTCGCCGATGCAGATGCTGTGCAGGCCGTACTGGTAGCGATTGCTGCCGTCATCCTGGGCGACAATTTCGATGTAGGCGAAGACGAACATCAGGCGGGTGCCGCCCTGGCTGGTGCGCAGGATCATCTCGTCGACCGCGATGCCGCTGCCGTCCTTGATCGTCTGGCCCCGGTACTTCGCGGCCAGGCCATCGAGGAACGGCCGGAGGTCGACCGTCTGGAAGGCCTTGCCGTCGAGCGTGACCGTGATCGCCGGCTGGTCGCCGCGGCCCTCCTGGCTGCTGCTGAAGCTGTAAAGTCCGCGCTGGCCGCGGATCTCGAGCGCGCCGCCCTGGTACAGGTCGCCCGGCCGCAGCAGCAGCTGGTAGCCGCTGATGCTGAAGCCGCCTTGCGGCAGGTTGAGGTAGGTGATCTGCTCGGCCGGGAACGGCTGCTGGTCCGAATTGTCCGGGTAGGCCGGCGGGAATCCGAACACGCGCGCGAAGTCGCCTTGGGTGGTGATCGACTGCGCGAACCAGGCAGGCAGTCGGGCCCCCTCGGCATAGAGCAGGAACTGGGCGGCATCGGTGATGGCCAGCTTGTCGGCTGTGGTTATGCCGGCCGGTGCCGGCTGGATCCGCTCGGCGACGAGCATCTGGTTGCGCTCGAGCATGCCCTGGAGGCGCAGCGACTGGGCGGTGACGCTCACATCCCGGTAGCCGGCAAAAGGCAGGACGGCAACAGCCAGCAGGACGATGCCGGTCACGGCCGTGACGTGGCTGCGCCTGGCCGAGCCGCGCAGGAAGAGCAGCGCAGCCGTCAGGGCGAAGAGCCAGACCACGATGACCCAGTACTCCGCTGGCTTGACGCTCTGGACACGGATGCGGTCGGCCAGCGCGTAGGCCTCGAAGGCCAGCAGCACGAGCAGGACGGGCGGGAACGTGCGGCGGTAGAAGCGGGCGCCCGGCTGTTCGCTGCGGCTGACCATGATGAAGAGCCAGATGCCGGCCAGCGCGTAGGCGGAGAGGATTCCGGCGAGCTGGCCGAAGAGTGGCCATTCGCGGACGATGAGGATCCGTCCGGCCCAGATCAGCAGCACGGTCGAGAGCACGGCCATGAGCGGCACGAGGACATACAGGAACAGGATCTCGACAAAGCGCGGCTGCTTCTGGGCGCTCTGCAGGTGCGGATCGGAAACGTCACGGGAGAAGTCGGGGAAGGAACCGAGGAAGAAGGTGAAGCCAAGGAAGGCGCTCCAGATGGCGATATGCTGGTAGACCTTTGAACTCATCGCCCGGTAGAGCAGCGACTGGACCGTGAAGGCGGTGAAGTAGAGGCCGAGCAGGATGACCAGTCCGTAGAGCAGGGCGATCATGGCTGCCTTGAGTATCATGAAGGCGGCCTGGTTGTAGTCGCTGCCGGTTTCGGGCCGCGAGATCAGCAGCAGGAACACCAGCAGAAGGCTGGCGGCTGCAGCCGCCACGCGGGCAACGGTCAGTTCCGGGATGCTGCCGCCCTGGCCCCGGATCAGGAGGAACACGGCCGCCCCGACGCACAGGGTGGCGAGGTTGAGGGTCAGGATGAGCCAGCCCTGGCTTCTGCTGGTCCCCAGCGCGGTAACGGCCATGCCAAGGGCGGCCGCCAGGAGGAAGCCGAGCTGAAGGCTCTGCCACGTCCGGTCATAGGTCATGGCATCGGACTGGACAAGCCAGGATGCGGAAGCGGCAATGACCAGGGCGCTGGCCATCGCGGCGGGATAGCGGGCGAACGCCTTGCCGGCGCTGGCGGCCAGGCTGGCCAGGGAACGCGTGAATCGGCTCATGGAACCCCTCCTTCAGACAAGCGGTGCCTGCTGAATCCCATTATACCCGAAGATGGCGCGGCGGTCAGGCGGTCCGCCCGCCGCCGGAGGAGCCGGACCGGCGCCCCTTGTCTGATCGTTGTGTGAACGTTTGCGCGACCGCCTTAACAAAGGCTGTCCTTTGTGGAATAATGGCGATACGACATCGTGATCCGACTTGCACGTGATGGAGATGCCTGGATGAGCCTTCGTGTCCGCCTCCGCCGACTGGGTGCCCTGCTGCTCTGCTGTTCGCTGCTTCTGCTGACCGGCTGTGACTACCTTGCCCAGAACTGGACCACCCCGATGGGTGAACCGCAGAAGACGTCGACCGCACCCACTGTCTCCGGCAGCGCCAGCTCCCCCGGCAGCGCCAGCCCTTCTGCAGCCGCCTCGCCGCTGCTGATCTCGGAGTTCATGAGCAACAATGCCGGCTTTCTGACCCTTTCGGACGGTGCGACGCCGGACTGGATCGAACTGTACAACGCCGGTTCCGCCCCGGTCAGCCTCAATGGCTACATGCTTTCCGACAACACCAAGAAGCCGGGCAAATATGTCTTCAAGAGCGGCACGCTGGCCCCCGGCGCCTGCCTGCTGGTCTATGCCAGCGGCAGCGACTCGGCATCCGGGACCGGTTCCCTGGCTTCTGCTGCGGGCGGCGTCATTGTCGTCCCCTTTGGCCTCAGCAGCGCCGGTGAGGAGCTGGTGCTGACCAGCCCCGACGGCACCGTTGCCGACCAGTGGACCGTGCCGCCCCTGCCGGCCGATGTCTCGTTCGGCCGCAGCGGCCCGAACCCCGGCATCGGCAGTGCCAAGGTCTACTTCGGCCAGCCGACGCCCGGCAAGCTAAATGGGACCGACGGCAAGGCGACCCCGGAGGCGGCGATCACGCCGGCCGTGACCACGCTGCTGATCAACGAGTACTGCACGCGCAACGCCACCTTCTATGACGAGCAGGGCGACTATCCCGACTGGGTCGAGCTCTACAACAGCGGCAGCGAGCCGGTTGACCTGAGCGGGTTTCTGCTGACGGACGACCTCGCCAAGCTCGACAAGTGGAAATTCCCCAAGGTCTCCCTGGCGCCGAAGGGCTATCTCCTGCTCATGCTTTCCGGCAAGGCGGAGCCGTCAGCCCAGACGACACCGGCACCGACAGCCAAGGCCGGCACGACGCCAGCACCGACCACGGCACCGACGGCTGCCCCAACCGCAGCGCCAACGGCCGCCCCGGCCCAGGCGGGTGCGGTCACGCGCCTGCAGGTCGACTTCCGCCTCAGTGAGGATGACAAGCAGCTGCTGGTCAGCGATACCCGCGGCCGCCCGGTTGCCGTCGCCACCATCGAGGCACTCCCGCTCAACGTCTCCAGGGGCCGCCTGCCCGACAAGCCGGACACCTGGGCCTATTTCCCGCGGCCCACGCCGGGGGCTGCCAACACGACCGTGAGCTTCGCGACGCTGGCTCTGGCCGGCTCCCTCGCCGCCAAGACCATCGTGGTGAGCGAGGTCTTCGCCATGGATGGCGCCAACACGGCAACGCCGGTGCGTGACTGGATCGAGCTGTACAACAACACCGACAAGAAGATCGACCTGACCGGCTACGGCCTCAGCGACACAGCCGACAACCCGTATCGCCAGAAGCTTGCCGGCGTCAGCATCGGGCCAAAGTCGCTGCTGGTCATCGAGCCGCAGACCTTCGCCATAGCCTATACCGGTGAGACGATCGTGCTCACCGCGCCGGACGGGGTGGTCGAGGACGCCTTTGCCACCGGCTATCTGCGCACAGGCTGCAGCAGCGGCCGGCGGCTGACGGCCGGAGAGACGGCCAGTGCCCTGGACCGCTTTTTTTATGTCACGCCGACCCGCGGCACGCCGAACACGGCTGCCGCCTACCGGACCTATGCCGATGTGCCGGCCATCAGTGTCAAGCGCTCGGCCGACGGCGCCCCGGCCGACAATCTCTACATTGACCAGGCGGTGCGCGTGACGCTGAGCGTGCCGTCGCCGGACTCCGCCATCTACTACACACTCGACGGCAGCACGCCGAGCGCTGGCTCGACGCCCTACCGCGAACCGTTTGTGGTTGACCGCTCGCTGGTGGTCAAGGCCATTGCGGTCCGCAAGGACTGTCTCACCAGCGATGTCGCCGTCCGCACCCTGCTGAAGGAGAAGCGGCACAGCCTGCCGGTCGTCAGCCTGAGCGGCAGTGCCGCCGCGATCACGGGCCCGGGCGGCATCCTGTCGAATGCGGCGAACAGCAGCGAAGTTCCCGCTTCCTTCACCTTCTACGAAGCCGACGGCCGGCTCGGCGTCAGCGGCAATGTCGGCCTCGAGCTGCATGGCCAGTACAGCCGCAAGGAGGCCCAGAAGTCGCTCGAGGTCAAGTTCCGCTCGTCCTACGGTTCGCACGAGGTGACCTACCCGTTCTTCCCCGGCTATGACGTCTCGACCTTCCGGCGCCTGGTCCTGCGCACCTCCGGCCAGGACTGGCAGTTCACAAAGCTTCGCGATGCCTTCATGACCCGCCTCATCGAGGGCCAGCTGGCTGTCGACACCATGGCCGTGCGCAACTGCGTCGTCTACGTCAACGGCGCCTACTACGGCCTCTATGAGATCCGCGAGAAGATCGACCAGTTCTATGTCGCCGAGCACTACGGCGTTGATCCCGGCCAGGTCGACATGATCAAGGGTGTCGCCAT
>CAYOHO010000141.1:0-5890 GCA_964403755.1 uncultured Oscillospiraceae bacterium | reverse complement strand
AGTAGAGCTTGGCTCTTCTGACTCTGCCCTTGCGTACGATCTCGATCTTGTCGATCTTGGGCGAATGGACGGGCAGGACGCGCTCGACGCCGACGCCATAAGACAGGCGGCGGACGGTGATGGTTTCACAAAGGCCAGCGCCCTTGCGCGCGATCACGGTGCCTTCAAAGACCTGAACACGCTCACGGGTGCCTTCCTTGATCTTCAGGTGAACCTTAACGAAATCACCGATTTCGACTTCCGGGTAGGCATTGCGAAGCTGTTCGTTCTCAATGACTTTGACTAAGTCCATATTGCGTTCCTCCTCTCTTTGTGGGACGTTCATGCACGCAACTGGCAGCGGACCGTCCGTGATAGCGAATGAAATGATACCAAATCCAGTCCCGAAAAGCAACAGTTTCAGAACGGAAAATCTTCAGATTCCGGCATTTCCGGCATTTTCGGTATTCCCGGCCTCCGTTTCCGAAGCGGAGCTAGCTGCCTGGCGTTCGGCCAGCAGGGCTGCCAGCGCGGCGTAGGTGTCGCCGTCGAGCGTCAGCCGGTTGAACAGGTCGGGGCGCCGGAGGCAGGTCTCGAGCAGCGACTGCTGCTCCTGCCACTTGACAATCCGGGCGTGATGGCCGGACATCAGGACGTCCGGAACCGATCGCCCGTGCCAGACGGCGGGCCGAGTGTATTGCGGATACTCGAGGGTTCCGGCCATGTGCGACTCCCGGCTGTAGGCTTCCTCATTCGGAAGCACGCCTTCCAGAAGGCGTGCGACCGCGTCGATGATGACGCAGGCTGCCAGTTCGCCGCCGGTCAGGACAAAGTCACCGAGCGAGATCTCCTCGTCGACAATCTCGTCGAGCACCCGCTGGTCGATGCCCTCGTAGTGGCCGCAGATCAGGATCAGGTGGTCGAGCGTCGACAGCTCGATGGCCTTGCGCTGCGTGAACACGGCGCCCTTCGGCGACAGGTGGACGGTGCGGCGCCGCGGCCCGGGCGAGCCGGCCAGGGCGCGCTGGTGGGCGTCGAAGATCGGCTGGCACATCATGAGCATGCCGGTTCCGCCGCCAAAGCAGTAGTCGTCAACCTTGCCATAGCTGTTGACGGCATGATCGCGGATGTTGATCGTCTCCAGCGCAAAGCAGCCTTCCGCCAGGGCCCGGCCGGTGATGCTCGTGCCGACGACGGTCTCGATCAGTTCCGGAAAAAGGGTCAGGACAGTCGCCTTCATGCGGGACCGCTCCCCTGCTTCCGGTTCTTGCGGGGGCGGCGTCCGGGCTCCTGGCCTTCCCCACCGTCCGTATCGTCCGTCCGGCGCTCCGGCTTCACAGGCCGGTAGACCTCCAGCAGGCCGTCCGGCAGGCGGACTTCCATGCGGCGCTCCGCCAGACTGACGCGGCGGACGATGCCGCCGGCCGCCGGGAAAAGCACGTCGGGCTGGCCGGGTGCCGAAACGACATAGACGTCCTGGGCAGTCTGCTGCAGGACGTCACTGAGCCGGCCCAGTTCGCCCAGCTTTTCGTCGGTCACGGTGATGCCGATGAGGTCGCAGACGAACCAGGTGTCCGCCGGCAGCTCGATTGCATGCTCACGGTCAACCGAAAGGAACCAGTTGCGCAGCTGGTCGGCTGCCTCCCGGCTCTCGATGCCGGCGAGGCTGACGAGGATGAAAGGCGGGTTCGGACGGGTCCGGACAATCCGGACCAGGTGGTGCTGCTTTTCATCCGGCGAGGTCAGGAAGCATTCTGCCAGTGAATCAAACCGCTCCAGGCGGTCGGTCAGCGGCAGGACGCGGACTTCTCCCTGGACGCCGTGCGGCGCCGTGATGCGTCCGATTTCAAGGTATGAACGCAAATCAGCCCGGCATTCCGCCGGGCGATCCGCATTCTGGTTCTGCTTTTCAGACAATGTCGATGACCACTTTCTTGCCTTGGCGGATGCCCCTGGCCTTGACGATGGTCCGGATCGCCTGTGCCCGCTTGCCCTGCTTGCCGATGACCTTGCCCATGTCTTCCGGCGCGACATGCAGCTTCAGGACGACGGTGTGACCGAGGTCCTGCTGCGTGACGGTGACGGCGTCGGGGTCATTGACCAGGGGGCGGACAATGTTCGCGAGAAGCTCTTTCATTGTACGTTCCTCCTGCTAGGGATCTGGCTCAGAGGGCTCCGTTCTTCTTCAGCAGGTCACGGACGGTGTCGGTCGGCTGGGCGCCGTTGCTGATCCACTTCTTGGCGGCCTCGATGTCGATGTTGACGGTCGCGGGGTCGGTCAGCGGGTTGTAGGTGCCGATTTCCTCGATGAAGCGGCCGTCACGCGGATAGCGGGAGTCGGCGACGACAACGCGGTAGAACGGGGCCTTCTTGGCGCCGATTCTCTTCAGACGGATCTTGACTGCCATGGTTGTTTCCTCCTTGTTTTGGGGATGCGCTTTGGCACCCTCCGGTCGATCTTGTATTCCGGTGTCTCTATGACGATGGCGCCGGGTTCGGCTGTCCGGTCCGGCCTTGCAGCCGCCGGGCGGTCCGTCCGGGCGCCAGGCCGGTCAGAACGGGAAGCCGCCGCCCTTGCCCATGCCCATGCCGAATCCGGGCATACGGCCCTTCTTCCCCTTGGACATGCTGCTGAACTGCTTCATCATCTTCTGGGTATCCTCAAACTGGCGGACCAGCTTGTTGACTTCCTGGACGCTGGTGCCGGAGCCGGCAGCGATGCGCTTGCGCCGGCTGGCATTGAGCAGCGCCGGGTTCTGGCGCTCCTTGCGTGTCATCGAGCGGATGACCGCCATGCTGCGGTCAATCGCCTTCTCGTCGATGTCCTTGTCGTCGATGGCCTTGCCGCCCATGCCCGGCAGCATGCCGAGCACATCCTTGAGCGAGCCCATCTTGCGCATCTCCTCGAACTGCGTGAGCATGTCGTCGAGGGTGAACTGGTTCTTGCGCAGCTTCTCGACGGCTTCAAGCGCCTTCTTCTCATCCATCGCGGCCGAGGCCTTCTCGATAAGCGAGAGCACATCGCCCATGCCGAGGATGCGGGAGGCCATGCGGTCAGGGTAGAATTCCTCGATGTCCTCGACCTTTTCGCCGACGGTGATGAGCTTGATCGGCTTGCCGGTCATGCGGCGGATCGAGAGGGCAGCGCCGCCGCGGGCATCGCCGTCGAGCTTGGTCATGATGAAGCCGTCGAGGCCGATTTCCTTGTCGAACTGGAGCGCGACGTTGACGGCTTCCTGGCCGATCATGGCGTCGACGACGAGCAGCTTCTCGGTCGGCTTGACGGCCTGGCCGATCCGGCGCAGCT
Organism: uncultured Oscillospiraceae bacterium; assembly: GCA_964403755.1. Classification (GTDB taxonomy): domain Bacteria; phylum Bacillota; class Clostridia; order Saccharofermentanales; family UBA5734; genus JAXGXQ01. The sequence continues at coordinate 2,604 of CAYOHO010000141.1, read as the reverse complement.
CTTCCATCAGGCTGGCATCGACAGTCATGCGGCCGGCGGTGTCGACGATCAGGGTGTCGCAGAGCAGGTAGCGGGCGCGGGCGACGGCCGCCTCGGCAATCGCGATGGCGTCCTTGTTCTCCGGCTGGATGAAGCAGGGCACGCCGATCTTCTCGGCCAGGACCTCGAGCTGCCGGGCTGCGGCCGGACGGTGGGTGTCAACCGACGCGACCATGGGCTTCTTGCCCTTCTTGCGCAGCATCAGGGCGAGCTTGGCAGCGGTCGTCGTCTTGCCGGCGCCCTGGAGGCCGTAGAGCATGATGACGGTGAAGCCGCTCGGCGAGACGGCGATCTTGGCGCTGGTCTGGCCGAGGATGTCGATCAGCGACTCATGGACGATCTTGACGACCTGCTGGCCAGGCGTGAGGCTCTCCATGACTTCGGCGCCCTTGCAGCGCTCGGAGATCTCGGAGACCAGGTCCTTGACGACCTGGTAGTTGACGTCGGCCTCAAGCAACGAGAGACGGATCTCCCGCATCATGTCCTTGATATCCTGCTCCGTAACACGCGCCTTGCCGCGCATCTTTGCGGTGATCTGCGCCAGGCGCGATGAAAGTCCTTCAAACAGAGCCATGGCTCCTCCTTGTATCCGGGGCTGCCGACGGGCGGCAGGCTGTTGTCGTTGGGAACCGGTTCCAGGCAGAACCGGCTTTGCCGGTGTGAGCCGCCTATTGCCAGCTGGCGTCGGCCTTGAGCAGGTCGGGCGGCTGGCGTCGGCCTAGAGCAGGTCGGCCAGGGCCTGCAGCCGCGCCTGGGCGAGGGCGGTGTCCCCCTGCCGGATGGCCTCGGCTGCCAGGCCGAGCGTCGTCTTTGCCTGCTGCCGGCGGTCCAGCAGCTGCAGCCGGCTTTCCATGTCCTGCAGCGAAGCCAGTCCGCGCGTCACCGTGTCGTGCACCCCCTGACGCGAAATCGACAGGTTCTCCGCAATTTCGCCCAGCGACAGGTCCTCCGACAGGTAGAGGTCCAGCACTTCCCTCATCCGTTCGGTCAGAAGGGCACCATACAGGTCCAGCAGGATCAGGCTGGTGGTGCGGTCGGCATGTGCGGCAGGCTCAGTCATGGAGCCTATTCTAGCGGATGACGGAATGAGTGTCAAGTGAAAATGCTTGACACGACAGAAAGGGGCTCTTTCAGGCTCAGACAAGCCCCTAAAAACGCTCCCTTGTCGCATTTTTTGCGGAACTCGCCTGCGCAGAGCCCCTTTCTGTCGGAAAAAGTCCGGGTCATCCTGCCAGGTCGCTCACTGTGCGCGAAGGATATGGATTCAGCCGTTCCAGGCATGAAGAATGGGCTGTTCTGCTCAGCCCTCTTCCGGCAGCAGTGACTTGACGAAGGATTCGCTGTCGAAGTCCATCAGGTCCTCGAGGCGTTCGCCAAGGCCAGCCAGGTAGATCGGCAGCTTCGTTTCAGCGGCCACGGCGATGGCGACGCCGCCCTTGGCAGTGCCGTCCAGCTTGGTGATGACCAGGCCGGTGACTTCGGTGACCTCATGGAACACCTTGGCCTGCTGGACCGCGTTCTGGCCGGTGGTCGCATCGATGACCAGCAGCGTTTCACAGCGGGAACCGGACGCCTCGCGGCTGATGATCCGGCGGATCTTGGCGAGCTCGTCCATCAGGTTGCCCTTGTTGTGGAGACGTCCGGCGGTATCGAGGATCAGCACGTCCGCCCGGCGGGCCTTGGCGGACTGCACCGCGTCAAACACGACGGCGGCCGGGTCGGAGCCTTCGGCATGTGCGATGACCGGTGTGCCGGTGCGCTCGCCCCAGACGCCGAGCTGGTCAATGGCGGCGGCACGGAAGGTGTCGGCGGCACCCATCACGACCTTGAGCCCCTCCTGATGGAAGCGGGCGCAGAGCTTGCCGGCGGTGGTCGTCTTGCCGGTGCCGTTGACGCCGACCATCAGCAGGATGGTCAGCTCGCCGCGCTTCACCTCAAGCCGCCGGCCCGGGCCGAGGATGCGCAGCATCTGCCGGCGCAGCTCCGCGAGCACGGCGGTCCGGCTCGCGTCGCCGGTGGTCTTGATCATCTGGCGGATCGCAGCGATCATCGCGGCCGCGTTGGTGGCGCCAACATCGGCCTGGATCAGCAGGACCTCGAGATCATCAAGCATCTCCTCGTCGAAGATGCCCATGTTGGCGGCAATGCGGTTGAATCCGCCGGCAAAGGCCTCACGCGTCTTCTGCAGGCCGCGCTTGAATGAATCGAGAATGCCCATTTTCTTTCCCTTCCTGTATCCGGGCGGCGGCTGCGCCGCACCGTCTTGACCGAATCAGTCGCCGAGCTGCATCGAGAGGATGCGGGAGATGCCCTTCTCCTGCATGGTGACGCCATAGAGACGGTCCGCAGCCTCCATCGTGCCCTTGCGGTGGGTCACGAGGATGAACTGGGCCTCCTCGGTGTAGCGGCGGATGTATTCGGTGAAGCGGTAGACGTTGGCATCATCCAGTGCCGCCTCGACCTCGTCGAGCACGCAGAACGGGGTCGGACGCAGCTTGAGGATGGCAAAGAGCAGCGCGATGGCGGTCAGGCAGCGTTCGCCGCCGGAAAGCAGCATCATGTTCT
>CAYOHO010000140.1:2311-5900 GCA_964403755.1 uncultured Oscillospiraceae bacterium | reverse complement strand
ATCGACGGCGCCCGCGGTGTCATCATCAACTTCACCGGCGGCCGCGACATGCGGATCCGCGAGGTCGACGAAGCCGCCTCCGTCGTGCGCGACGCCGTCTCGCCCGATGCCGACATCATCTTCGGCGCCGTGGTCGATCCCGAGATGCACGACGAGATCATGATCACCGTCATCGCCAGCGGCTTCGATCGCGAGAACCAGCCGCAGGCCGCGCCGCGCGCCGCCAGCCGCCAGCCGTCGATCTGGGCCCAGGCCGCCCCGGCTCCGGTCCAGGCCGCCCCGGCCCAGCAGCCGGCCGCACCCGCGCCGCTGACTGATGTGCCCAGCTTCCTGAGCGATACGTCCACGCCGTCCCGCAGCACCGTCACGGGCGCCATGCCGGCGAACTCCGCCCCGGCCGCCCCGTCCTTCCACACCGTCGGCGGCTTCTCGCCGGTTTCCGACGATACCCGTGAGCATGAGATCACCTTCCCGACGGTGCCGACACCCGCGACCACAGCCGGCTTCGGCCTGGGCGGCGGCCAGAGCCGCCCGCTCGAGCCCCTCCGCACCGATGCCGGTGCTGACATCCGACCGGCTGCCCCGTCACGCCCGGTTCCCGGCACCCAGCCGCACAGCCCCAGCCAGGCGACCGGCCCCTACGCGCCCCCGCGCGGACCGGCCCAGGCCCAGCCTTCCCAGCCGGCTCCGGGCGACCGGAACCAGCCCAAGTCCGAAAAGGGCCGCGGCGGCCGGATCCTGCCCTGGTTCCTGCAGGAGAGCCACGAGGCCAGGGACAACGACTGACCGATACCGCGAGAGCCGGCTGCCTTCTGGGCAGACTGGCTCTTTCCCGATTTGAACGGGTTAAGGGAGGAACCGGATGCGCTGCCCATTCTGTGGCCATGCTGAAGACCGGGTCATCGACTCGAGACCGTCGGAAGAAGGCGCCGCCATCCGCCGTCGCCGTGAATGCATTTCGTGCGGCTCCCGCTTCACGACCTATGAGAAGATCGAGACGCTGCCCCTGCTCGTGATCAAGAAGGATGGCACCCGCCAGCCCTTTGACCGCGAGAAGCTCATATCAGGCATCATCAAGTCATGTGAAAAGCGACCGGTTTCGACAGCCCAGGTTGAAGAGCTGGTCAGCCGGATCGAGCTACAGATCCAGAATGCCCTCAAACGCGAGATCTCGTCACGAGAAATTGGTGAGATGGTCATGGAAGGTCTCAAGAGCATCGATGAAGTCGCCTATGTGCGCTTCGCTTCCGTCTACCGCCAGTTCCGCGATGTCAATTCGTTCCTTGAGGAGCTGAACGAGATGCTGAGCAAGAAGCGCATTTGAGGAGGACCCTTCATGAGAAAAGTCCTGATCGTCGATGACGACCCCAACATCAGTGAGCTCCTGCGGCTTTATTTCGAGAAGGACGGCTTCACCGTCATCAGCTGCCTCGACGGCGACAAGGCCATGGCTGCCTTTGACGAGGCCGGCCCCGACATCGTCATCCTCGACCTCATGCTGCCCGGCCGCGATGGCTACGATATCCTCCGCGACATCCGCAAGGCATCCTCCATCCCCGTGATCATGCTCACGGCGCGCGGCGACACCCTCGACAAGGTGGTCGGCCTCGAGCTCGGCGCCGACGACTACGTCCAGAAGCCATTCGAGCCGAAGGAACTGATCGCCCGCGTCAAGGCGGTTCTGCGCCGCTCCGAGGCGACCGGCGACAGCGGCGACAGACGGGACAAGGACAGCGGTGCCGACGTCGACCGGGTCGAGTACCCCGGCCTGATGGTCGACAAGTCGCGCTACACCGTCCTTGTCAACGGCAGCGAAGTTGACATGCCGCCCAAGGAGCTTGAGCTCCTGTTCTTCCTGGCCACCCATCCCAACCGGGTCTTCACGCGCGAGCAGCTGCTCGAAAACGTCTGGGGCTACGACTTCTACGGCGAATCCAGAACCGTGGACGTCCACGTCAAGCGGATTCGCGAAAAGATCGACGCGTCTGGCGAGCACAATGCCTACCAGATCAAGACCGTCTGGGGCGTCGGCTACAAGTTCGAAACCTACTGACCGGCATGGCTTCCGGCGGCGGAGGTGTCCGCTCCAGCATCCTGCGCGGCAAGGCAGGCGCCCGCTCCGTCTACTCGAGGTCCGTCATCCTCCTGACCTTCACGAACGTCGTGATCTTCATGATGATGGCCCTCATCTATTACGGCGTGGTGTCGGTTTCGCTTGTCCGCCAGCAGAACCGCCAGCTCCAGGCGACCGCCCAGGCGCTGGCCGTTGAGATCAGCCGGACCGTCAATCCGGCCACCGGCCTGCCGGACAGCGCGCTCGCCTCGGAAAGCCTGGCCTTTGCCGCCAAGTCGACCAGCTCCGCTGCCTGGGTCGTCGGCAAGGACGGCGAGATCCTGTTCAAGACGACCATCCCGCAGCAGCTGACCAGCCGCCTGATCGCCACCGCCACGGGCTATCGCCTGCCGGCCGGCATGATCGGCGGCCCGACACTGCCGGTAACCGGCCTGGCAGCCGTCAACGGCCTCAACGCCAGCCTCGAGGCCCTGAGCGAGGACTGGTCGACCGCCGCGGTGCCGCTGCGCCGCGCCGACGGCACCTACTGGGGCGAAGTCCAGCTGCAGCACATCATCAGCTACGAGGACCGCGACACCTGGTTCGTGGTCAACGGCTTCACCCTGTCCCTGGTCGTCGCCCTGCTCGTCTCGCTGCTCATCATCGGCACGCTCTCGCACACCATCACCGGACCGATCCGGCGCATGTCCGAGGCCGCCGACCGCGTCTCGAAGGGCGACCTGACCGCCCGGGTCGACATCCCCGGTGTCGAGGCTGAGAAGCAGGCCATCATCACCGACGACCTCACCCGCCTGGGCACGACGATCAACCACATGATCGACATGCTCAAGGACCAGGAGCGCGAGCGGCGCGACTTCATCGCCAGCGTCTCGCACGACCTGCGCACGCCGATCACCTCGATCCGCGGCTTTGTCGAGGGCATGCTCGACGGCACCATCCCGCCGGCGCGCTACATGCACTACCTCGACACGGTCAAGACCGAGGCGCTGCGCATGCAGAACCTGATCAACGGCATGTTCGAGATGACGATGCTCGACAGCGGCACGACCCGCTACCAGCTGCGCCCCTTCGACATCAGCGAACTGCTGCACCAGACTGTGCTCGGCCTCGAGCCCCAGCTCAAGGAGAAGCAGCTGACCGCGCAGATCCAGCCGCTGCCGACCAATGCCGGCCACCTCATGGTCCTCGGCGACCGCGAGGCGATCAGCCGCGTCGTCTACAACCTGCTGATCAACGCCATCCAGTTCACGCCCCCCGGCGGCCAGATCAGCGTATCCGCCCGCCAGATCAAGAGCCGCCTGGTGGAGGTCTCGATCGAGGACAGCGGCCCCGGCGTCAGCGAAGCGGACGCCCAGAAGATCTTCGAGCGCTTCTACAAGGTGGACCGCGCCCGCACCGGCAAGGGCTCCGGACTCGGGCTCTACATCTGCCGGTCCATCCTCTCAGCCCACGGCCAGACGATCAAGGTCTTGCCCGGCGAACTCCACGGCGCCCGCTTCGTCTTCACGCTGGCCG
>CAYOHO010000140.1:0-2211 GCA_964403755.1 uncultured Oscillospiraceae bacterium | reverse complement strand
GTCCTGGAAAACCTGCATCGCCAGTACCCCGGCGCCGACTGCACGCTCGACTTCGGCGCGCCCTATCAGCTGCTCGTCGCCGCCATCCTGGCGGCCCAGTGCACGGACGCCCGCGTCAACATCATCACCGGCCAGCTCTTCCGCCACTATCCCGACCTGCCGTCACTGGCCGCGGCCCCGCTGGCCGATATCGAGAATGATATCCGCTCCTGCGGCCTCTTCCGCAACAAGGCCAAGAACATCGCCGCCGCCTGCCGGATGCTGCTCGAGCAGCACGGCGGCCAGGTGCCGGCCGACCGGGCCAGCCTGATCGCCCTGCCCGGCGTCGGCCGCAAGATCGCCAACCTCATCCTCGGCGACTGCTTCGGCATCCCGGCCGTTGTCGTCGATACCCACTGCCTGCGCATCTCGAAGCTGATCGGCTTCACCGAAAACACGGACCCGCTCAAGGTCGAGCACGATCTCATCGCCATCCTGCCGGAGTCGGAGTGGACCGCCTACGGCCACCTCGTCGTGACCCACGGCCGCGAGATCTGCATCGCCCGCCGTCCCCAGTGCGGCCGCTGCCCGGTCATGCCCTGCTGCCGCTACGGGTCCGGGCTCGACCCCGCCGCCCTCGCCGGGACCACGGGCGACGAAGCGGCCGCAGCCGACAGCGAGAGACCGACTGCCAGGCCGGCAGATCGCAAGCCGACTGCCAGGCCGGCAGCTCGCAAGCCGACTGCCAGGCCGGCAGCTCGCAAGCCGGCTGCCAGACCGGCAGCTCGCAAGCCGGCTGCCGGGTCAACCGGCGGGAGCGCACCCCATGCCTGAACCGGCCGGCGGCATCCAGACCCTGCGCCAGGCGCCCGCCCAGAGCTCGGGCGGCCTGTTCGATACGCCGGTCACCATCCTGCGCGGTGTCTCGGCCAAGCGCGCCGCCCAGCTTGAGAAGCTCGGCATCACGACCCTGTTCGATCTCGTCACGCATTTCCCGCGCGGCTATGAGGACTGGTCCGACATCCATCCGATCAGCGAGCTGAAGGAAGGGGAGGAGATGGCCTTCAAGGCCCGCGTCGCGCGCCAGCCCGCGCTCATGCGCAAGGGCCGGCTGAGCATGCTCCGCACCGTCCTCCGCGACGAGACCCACGCCATCAAGGCGATCTGGTTCAATGCGCCCTGGGTCGGTGACCAGCTGCAGAAGGACGAGACTTATATCTTCCGTGGCCGCATCCGGGTCAAGGGCCTCGACATCACGGTCCAGAACCCGTCATTTGAGAAGGAGCCGCCGCCAGACGCGGCCGGCCCGCAGATCCGGCCGCTCTACGGCCTCACGGCCGGCCTGTCGCAGGGCGTGCTGCGCGGCCTCGTCGAGCAGGCGCTCAAGCTGCTGATCGGCCATCTGCCGGAGCCGCTGCCCGATTCCGTGCGCCGCGAGCACCAGCTCAGCGCCGTCGACTTCGCCTACAGCCGCATCCACCACCCGGCCTCGCTCGAGGAGGCCGAGATCTGCCGCCGCCGGCTGGCTTTCGAGGAGCTGTTCCTCATCCAGGCTGCGCTCCGACTGCTGCGCCGCCGCAGTGCCCTCTCGGCCACCGCGCCCGCCATCCAGCTCGACGATGCCGGCCGCCAGACCTTCAATCAGGTGGTCGCCGACCTGCCCTTCAAGCTCACGGACGCTCAGAAGAAGGCCGTGCGCGAAGTGGTCGCCGACCTGGGCCGCAGCCAGCCGATGAACCGGCTCGTCCAGGGCGACGTCGGCTCCGGCAAGACCGTGGTTGCCGCCCTCGCCCTGCTGACCGCCGCCCTCGCCGGCCACCAGGGTGCCATGATGGCGCCGACTGCCATCCTCGCTGCCCAGCATCACCGCACCCTGCAGACGCTGCTCGCCCCGGCCATGGCCGCCGCCGGCCTCGAGATCGCGCTGCTCACCAGCGCCACCCGGCCGGCCGAGCGCCGCCAGATCCTCGCCGGACTCGCCGAGGGCCGCATCGGCATCCTCGTCGGTACCCACGCCGTCATCGAGGACCGCGTACGCTTCCGCAGCCTCGCCCTGGCTGTCACCGACGAGCAGCACCGCTTCGGCGTCCGCCAGCGCACCCTGCTGGCGACGGGCGCGCCCCAGGCGCCGACTGAGCTGGAAGCGGCCGCCCATGCCGGAACCGCGCCCGAAGCCGGGGAAGCGAGCGGCTCGCCCGCGCTTCCGGCCGCGCCGCCATCGGCGCATGTGCT
>CAYOHO010000139.1:3079-5907 GCA_964403755.1 uncultured Oscillospiraceae bacterium | reverse complement strand
CAAACTACAATTGAATACCCCATTTTAATCTGGCGCGACAACAAATACTGATAATTATAATTATCTCTGGACGGATCCAAATCCATTGGATGCAAATAGAATATCTCTTGAGCAACGCAGAATTTTAAGACAGCAGTTCTCAAAGCACAGTCATTAATTGCACGCATAGTCATTTTGCATGCTATATATAAAGCATCACTAGGATCAAAATAATGAGACGGCATTTCTAATGAAAACTTCCCTGGAATATGTCGTATGTTAATTATAAGTTGCTCCAAATCATATGATGGGGCTCCTTGAATTAATGCTAAACAGCTATTAAGCAAATCAACAGTTTCCTCTGCGTCAATAGCTGTCATTGCTTCAATAACAATTTCACATATAATTCCGTTACTTACTGCATTGCTAAAATTACCGCTCTTTTTTCCAAAACAGTCGGTTTCGACGCTCATCTCTTTTTCGTGATTAGTGAAGATAATTGTTACATTATCGTTGAGAACAAGCCTGTCTTCGATTGTTTCTGATGCAAAATGAAATGATATGTTTGGCTTATATTGCTTCATTTTATGTGTTGTACTCCTTGTAAGTCTGTTTTCCACCCCGACATCCAACCTGACTACTTGCACTCACCCGTTATCTATCCTGACCACTCAATTCTCGCCTTTATCTAAACTTGACCACACGCGAAATGCCTTTTCGCAGTCGGAGCGATTTCCCAAGGTGACTTGATATCATCTGAAATACACTTTTCTCATCAAAAACAGCATCATTTTTACCCCGACATCCGACCTGACCACTTGCCCTTCCCCGACATCTAGCCTGACCACTCAATTTCCTCTGTTATCTGACCTGACCACACGCGTTTTGCCCTTTAACTCATCTCTCTCCGGATCTCCCCGTCGATCTGTTCTATTATAATTCCACGACCCTGACGATGCACACTCCCTCTTTTCCACCAAAACCCGCAAACCCTACAGTGTCAGGCCTTTCCAGCCTCGCACCTCGACATCAAGACGACCGTCTCAACGTGCGCCGTCTGGGGGAACAGGTCGACCGGCTGGACGGCCGCGAGCCGGTAGGCGCCGCCGCGGGCCAGGATCGCCAGGTCGCGCGCAAGCGTAGCCGGGTTGCAGGAGACATAGACAAACCGCGGCGGCGCGATCGTGAGGATCGCCTCGAGCAGGCGCGGGTCGCAGCCCTTGCGCGGCGGGTCGACCACGGCGACGTCGGCCCGGACGCCCTCGTCCCGGATCAGCACCGGCAGGACGTCCTCGGCGCGGCCGACCTCGAAGCGCGTGCGTGTCTCCAGCCCGTTCAGGCGGGCATTCTCGCGGGCATCGTCGATAGCGGGCGCGATCTCCTCGACGCCGATCACCAGGCGTGCCGCACGGGCGAGGGCCAGCGAGATCGAGCCGGTGCCGCAGTAGAGGTCGAACACGGTCTCATGGCCGGTCAGGCCGGCGAAGTCGACAGCCGTCTGATAGAGCACTTCGGTCTGGACCGGATTGACCTGGAAGAACGCGAGCGGCGAGATGCGGTAACGCAGGCCGAGCAGATGCTCCTCGATCTGCGGTGTGCCATGGAGCAGCGTGAGCCGGTCGCCCAGCACCAGGTTGGTGCGGCGGGTGTTATGGCTGAGGTAGAGGCTCTGTAGGACGAACGGCGTGCCGCCGTCGGTCCGGAACGACGCCAGCGCCTTCTGCAGGGCCGGCACCAGGCGGTCGATCCCCGGGAAGGCCTCTCCATTGACGACCAGGATCACCATGACCTGGCCGGTGGCGAAGCCGACCCGCACGGCCAGATGGCGGAACAGCCCTTGGTGGCTGGTTTCATCGTATGGCACGACGTGAAATGTGCGACAGTGCTCTCGAAGGACCGAACGCACCGCGTCGGCTGCCGGATGCTCGATCCGGCACTCGGAATGGTCGACCACCGCGTGGCTGCGGGCGGCGTAGAAGCCGATGCGTGGCGCTTCCGCTGAGCCGCCGACGGGAAACTGCACCTTGCTGCGATAATGCTCCGGATCGGCCATCCCGGCCACCGGCCGCACCAGCGCGTCGATGATTGCCGCGTCAAAGCCTCCGATCCGCTTCAAGGCTGCGATGACCTGCTCGCGCTTGACCCGCAGCTGGGCATCATAGCGCATCGGCTGCAGCGAACAGCCGCCGCAGGCTTCGGCAACGGCGCAGACTGGCTCGATCCGGTCCGGTGACGATGACAGGACGCGCTGCAGACGCGCCACCGCGTATTGCGGCTGGCGCCGCTCCACCACGGCATCCACGCGGTCACCCGGGATGGCGCCGGTCACAAAGACTGTCAGGCCCTCGTGGCGGGCCACGCCCTGCCCTTCGCTGTTCAGCGATTCGATACCGAGCGTCACGCTGGCGCCTGCCTGAAGGCCGCCTGTTTTTCCTGTCTGCTTCCGTGCTGCCATCTGGCCAGACTCCTATCCGCCGAGCATTTGCCAGCCGGCCCGTGATTGGGTCTCCGGGCGAGCCGCCGAGCATTTGCCAGCCGGCCCGTGATTGGGTCAATTATACCAGAAAGCCTGCGCCGACGGCATTTGCGGATGCTCCGGAGCAGTTGTCAGATTACACAATGATTGCGCAAATGTTGCTGAAAACGGGATATTGCGTTGCCAATCTGCGTCTTTGCAAGTATAATCTGTTTTGATATCTATCTATGCCCAAAAACGCCGAGAGGAGCACCGATGCGCCGACAGAACCCAACGCCCGTCGCCCATGAGATCCGGCCTGTATCCAGGTTCCACCTCCTTTCGGCCCGGCAGCAGCGAATCCTGATCGCTGTCCTGGTCTTCTTCGCCATGT
>CAYOHO010000139.1:0-2979 GCA_964403755.1 uncultured Oscillospiraceae bacterium | reverse complement strand
TGCAGAACTACATCAAGGAGGCGCGCAACCTCGTTGACCTGTCGCGCAAGCTTTCCCGTTTCAAGAAGACCAGTACGGCCGGCGCCGTCGATCTCTCCACCTATGAGGACAAGCTCCGCCGCCGTCTCGCCAGTCTGCCCACCCTGAAGCCGATCGCCGGAAAGTTCGACGGCTACGGCTGGCGCATCCACCCGATCTTCCACTACCGCCAGTTCCATGCCGCAGCCGATGTAGGCGCCCCGAAGGGGACGCCGATCAAGGCAGCCGGCGCCGGCCGCGTCATCGAGGCCGGATACAGCAGCAGCTCCGGCAACTACATCAAGATCTCCCACGGCAACGGATTTGTCACGTCCTACCTGCACTGCAGCAAGTTCAATGTGCAGGACGGCGCAACCGTCAGCAAGGGCCAGGTCATCGGTCTCGTCGGCAGCACCGGCAACTCCACGGAGCCGCACCTTCATTTCGCCGTCGAATTCAATGGTGATCCGCTGAACCCGACCAGCATCCTCATGGAGTAATTTCGTGCAGACACGTCAAAATTCCTCTTCTGCCTATCCCCCGCCCCGGCGGCGTGCCGCCGGCGTGGTCCGCAAGGAGTTCCGCAAGCGTCTCCGCGGCAAGCCTTCCCATGCCAGCACCATGATCTCGCTGCCGCGCCTGGCCGGAACCGTCATCGCCCGGGTCCTGCAGGTCGTCCTGATCCTGGTCATCATCGTCGGCTTCCTGCTTGCCGGTCTCGGCGGCGGCATGCTGGTCGGCTACCTGCAGACAACGGAGCCGGTCACCGCCACCCAGCTCAACAACCGCAGCGAGACCACGCGGATCCTCGATGCCGACGGCAATGAAGTGGCCATCCTCACCGGCTCCGAGAACATCAACCGTGAATTCATCGCCTTCAGCAAGGTCAAGGATACCTACATCGACGAAGCCTTCAAGGCAATCGAGGACGAACGCTTTGACGAGCATATCGGCATCGACCCGAAGCGCATCGGCAGCGCCATCCTGAGCGCGCTGGCCAACGGCGGCAATGCCACGCACGGCGGCTCCACGATCACCCAGCAGACCGTCAAGCTCATCTCGGGCGCCGACGAGCGCTCGGCCCAGCGCAAGATCCAGGAATGGTACAACGCCGTCCGGCTCGAACAGCAGAAGAGCAAGGACGAGATCATGGAGCTCTACATCAACCTCGTCCCGATGGGCAACAGCTACGTGGGCCTGCAGTCCGCCGCCAAGGCGTATTTCAACAAGGACGCCTCGCAGCTGAACCTCGTCGAATGCGCCTTCCTGGCCGGCATCCCCAACCGGCCCTCAACCTACAACCCGCTGACCGAGTCCGGCCGCCGCAACGCCCTCCGCCGCATGCGCATCGTGCTCGGCAAGATGCATGACCTCGGCATGATCGACGACGCCAAGTACAAGGCGGCGCTCGACACCGAGCCACAGCTGCAGACAGCCCGCCAGAAGGTCAGCGCCAACCAGATCAACTCCTACTTTGTCGACTACGTGATCGGCAAGGTCATCGACGACCTCGTCTCGCGCCGCGGCTACAGCCGCAGCATGGCCGAGCTGGCCGTCTACAACCAGGGCCTGCGCATCCAGACGACGATGAGCTCGAAGATCCAGAAGGACGTCGAGACGACGTTCAGGAACGAGAGCCTCTTCATCCGGGACCCCAAGGCCGTGGCCGACCTGCCGAGCAAGCCCCAGGGCAGCATGGTCGTGGTCGAGAACTATCCGAATCCCGGCCAGATCAAGGCAATCGTCGGCGGATTCGGCGAAAAGACGGGCAACTTCGTGCTCAACCGCGCCGTCAGTGCCCGACGCCAGCCCGGTTCCAGCATCAAGCCGCTCGACGTCTACGGACCGGCGCTTGACACCGGCCGCCTCACTGCCGCTTCCGTGTTTACGGACCAGCCCTACTTCCTCAATCCGGACACACCAACCAAGGCCTGGCCCAAGAACTCGGAAACGGCCTTCCGCGGCAACCTTGCCGTTCGCGATGCCGTCAAGTACTCGGTCAACACGATCGCAGCCTATATCTGGACCAATGTCCTCGGCGGCGACACGTCGCTGCAGTACCTGGCCCAGGTCGGCCTGCCGCGTCCGGATGAAAAGTATCCCTCGATCGCGGTCGGTGCCTTCAACAAGGGCATGACGACCCTCGAGATGGCCAGTGCCTTTTCCACGTTCGCCAACCAGGGCCTGTACACGTCCGCCTACGCCTACACCAAGGTCACCGATGCTGACGGCAAGACGCTGCTCGAGAACCGGCCCGAATTCAAGCAGGTCTACAAGCCGGAGACGGCCTTCGTCATGACCAGCATCTTGCAGGGCGTCTTCCAGGGCGGTACGGCAACCGGCAACGCCGTTCCGAACATGCCGACCGCTGGCAAGACCGGCACCACCGACGACAACGCCGACAAGTGGCTTGTCGGCTATACGCCCTACTACACAGCCGCCGTCTGGTACGGCTATGACAACCGGCTCGGCAAGACGCTGATCCCGCAGGTCGACCGAAACAACGCCCGCGGCATCTGGACCGATGCCATGACCCGCATCCACCAGGGCCTGGCGAAGCGCGACTTCACCAAGCCAGCCACCGTGCTGACCCTGTCTGTGTGTGCCGACAGCGGACAGCTGGCAACCCCCAACTGTCCCACGGTGCGCAGTGAGTTCTTCATCCCCAATGCCATGATGAACCCGAAGACACCCTGCCCGATCCATGGCGACGCCCTGCCGGCCGGCACCGGCCAGCCTGTTCCGACGACGGCTGCCTCGCGCTGACGACGACCGCCTTGCGAAGATGACCTGAAAAAAAGGGATTGCCCGACAGCCGGGCAATCCCTTTTTTCATGACATTCTGCAGCCGGCTGGCCGGCCACGCGGCCGGATTCGGTCAGAATTCATCATCGCCATTCTTTGTCAGGGTCTGGCCATGACCGTGGTTCAGTCGGCGCCGGGCTTCCCGTCCGGGAAGCT
>CAYOHO010000138.1:0-5922 GCA_964403755.1 uncultured Oscillospiraceae bacterium | reverse complement strand
CCTACTTCGAGCCCCGCCCGCTAAATCCGAACCGGACATGCGGACGAGGCCGGGGCGGCGATGGAAACGTCACCGCCTTCCAATGCGAAAAGGAGAAGGAACATGAAGAAGACCCTGTCCATCGCCCTGACTCTATTTCTGCTGCTCTCGACCCTGACCGTTGCCCTGTCTGCCTGCGGAACCGCCGCGACCACCGCTGCCACAACGGCTGCAGCCACCACCAAAGCCGGCGCCGCGACCACCGCAGCCGCCACAACGGCCGCCGGTGCAAAGAAGGCCGTCCGCCTGTCCACCACCACCAGCGTCAATGACTCCGGCCTGCTGCCTGAGCTCGAGAAGATGTTCGAGGCCAAGACCGGCTATCCGCTCGACATCGTCGCCAATGGCACCGGCGCCGCCATCAAGCTGGGCGAGACCGGCGACGCCGACGTGCTGCTCGTGCATGCCAAGGCCTCGGAAGACGCCTTCGTGAGCGCCGGCTTTGGCGTCAAGCGCATCCCCTTCATGCATAATTTCTTCATCGTCGCCGGACCGGAAGCCGATCCCGCGAAGGTCAAGAGCGCCAAGACCGCAGCCGAGGCCTTCAAGCTGATCGCCGCTGCCAAGTCGCCGTTCGTTTCCCGCGGTGACGACTCCGGCACCCACAAGGCCGAGCTGGCCATCTGGACCGCCGCCGGCATCAAGCCGGAAGGCAGCTGGTACAACTCGGCCGGCAAGGGCATGGGCCCCTGTCTGCAGATGGCCGGCGAAATGTCCGCTTACCTCCTGACCGACAAGGCCACCTATTTGGCGACGAAGAGCCAGACCAAGCTGGCGATCGTGCTGAATGAGTCTGACGACATGAAGAACACCTATTCCCTGATCGCCGTCAACCCAGAGAAAAACAAGGCCGTCAACGCCGCCGGCGCCCAGGCCTTCATCGACTTCATGCTCAGCCCCGAGGCGAAAGCGTTCATTGCCGCCTACGGCAAGGACAAGTACGGCGAAGCGCTGTTCATCTATGACGGCGCACCGGCCTGAGAATGAACCGCCCGGACTCCAGTGACCCGATCACAGACAGGATGACCGCTCCACCATGAAGACACTCCTGACAGACGCCAGCCTGGGGCCGATCCTCGGCCTGACCATCGCCATGACGATCCTCAGCACCGGCCTGGCCGCGCTGCTGGGGATCCCGACCGGCGTGTGGCTGGCGTCTGTCCGCTTTCCTGGCAAGCGCCTGCTCCGCCGGGTCATCCAGACCTTCATGAGCCTGCCGCCGGTCGTCGCCGGTCTGGCCGTCTTCCTGCTGCTCTCGCACAGCGGGCCGCTCGGCAGCCTCGATCTCCTCTTCTCGCTGCCGGCCATGGTGATCGCCCAGGTGGTCCTGATCTTCCCGATTGTCACCAGCCTCACCCTTTCCGCCGTTGAGGCGAAAAGGCCGCAGATGCTGGCCACCATGCGCGGGCTTTCCTTCAGCCGCCGCCGCGAGCAGGCCCTGCTGCTCTGGGAGTGCCGGCTGCCGCTCGTGGTCGTCGTGCTCACCGGCTTCGGGCGGGCCGTCTCCGAGGTCGGCGCCGTCATGATGGTCGGCGGCAACATTGCCGGCAAGACGCGCGTCATGACCACGGCGATCATGCTCGAGACCAGCAAGGGCAACTTCGACGGCGCGATCCTGCTCGGGGTGGTGCTGCTGGTGCTGTCCTTCGGCGTGAACCTGGTTGCCGTCTGGCTGCAGGAGGAGCGCCATGCCTGATTTCAGCGACCTCAAGCAGACCTACGCCGGCCGCTGTGTGCTTGACATTCCCGAGCTCTCGCTGCGTGACGGCGGCGGCTATGCCATCCTCGGCGCCAACGGCGCCGGCAAGAGCACGCTGCTGCAGCTGCTGACCGACCGGCTGCGCAGCCGGCGCGAGCCGGACCGCCTGGGCAGCCTGCCGCAGAAGCCCTATGCCTTTTCGCTCAGCGTGCACCAGAACATCGAGCTTGGCATCCCGGCCGGCGCCAGCCTCAACCGCGCCGAACGGAACGCCCTGGTCGTGCGGCAGCTGCACGACTTCGGTCTCGAGCCGCTGGCCAGCCAGCGGGCCGACCGGCTTTCCGGCGGCGAGACCCAGAAGCTGGCGCTCGCCCGCCTCCTGGTGGTGCCCCGTCGGATCCTGCTGCTCGACGAGCCGACCAGCAGCATGGACCTGAACGGCATGCAGCTGGCGGCCCAGGCCATCGCCCGCTATCGGGCCGAACATCCCGGACTGCTCCTGCTGGTCTCGCACCAGACGGCGCTGCTGCGCCTGCTGACGGAAGAGGCGCTGTTCCTCGACCGGGGTTGCCTGGCGGAGCGAGGACCAACGGAAGATCTGCTCAGCCACCCCCGCAACGGCGAGCTGCGGCGCCTGCTTCAGATGGAACTGGGCGCCGGCGGCGAGGAAGAAGGAGGTACCTGATGCTGCATGTCCTGAGCCTGGATGAAGCCAGGCAAACCCTTCTGGCACAAATCAGCCCGCTGACCCGGACCGAGCGCATCACCGCAGCCGACGCGGCCGGCCGCATCCTGGCCCAGTCTGTCTGCGCTTCCGCGGATGTGCCCGGCTTCGACCGCTCGTCGGTCGACGGCCTCGCCGTTCATGCCGCCGACACCTTCGGCGCCGGGGAAAGCCTGCCGGCGATGCTTCAGCTGGCCGGCTCCGTCGCCATGGGCGAGGCGCCCGCCTTCCGGCTCGGTCGTGGCGAGTGCGCCGCGGTGCCCACCGGCGGCGCGCTGCCGGAAGGCGCCGACGCCATGGTCATGATCGAATATGTCGAGGACATGGGCGACGGGCTCCGGCTCATCAGCCGTCCGGCTTCGCCCGGTGACCACCTGGTGCTGCGCGGCGACGACTTCCGTGCCGGCCAGACCGTCCTGCCCGCCGGTCGCCGCCTGCGCGCAGCCGATGCCGGCACACTCGCGGCGCTCGATGTCGCCGCGGTCGATTGCCTGGCCCGTCCGCGCGTGGCGATCATTTCCACCGGTGACGAGCTCGTGCCGGCCGGCATGCGGCTTTCACCCGGACAGATCCATGATGTCAACAGCCCGGCGCTGGCTGCGCTAGTGCGTTCCGCCGGCGGCGAGCCGCTCCTCTGCGGCGTGGTCCGGGATGATCTCAGTCAGCTGACGGCTGCCCTGTCAGCGGCGCTCGACGCCTGCGACCTGGTGCTGGTCTCCGGCGGCAGCTCCGTGGGGGAGAAGGACCATCTCAATGCCGCCATCGCTGCCCAGGGCGAACCCGGCCTGCTGTTCCACGGCATCGCCGTCAAGCCCGGCAAGCCAACCCTGGCCGGCGCCGCCCACGGCAAGGTTCTCCTGGGCCTGCCGGGCCATCCCCTGGCCGCCTGGTTCATGGCAAACCTGCTCGCGGTACCGCTGGTCCATGCCCTGCAGGGCGTTCCACCGCCGGAGCCGCCTGCCGTCCAGGCCCGCACCGCCTGCCGCATCCCCTCGAACGTCGGCCGCGAATCGGTCATCCTCGTCCGCCTGATCCCGGCCGGACCGGACATAACCCCGGCGCCCGCCAATGGATCCAACGCCGCCCGGGCTGCGGATCCGGGCACCGAGGCCCATGGCTGGCTGGCCGAGCCGGTCTTCTCCAAGTCGGGCCTGATCACGGTCCTGAGCCAGAGCGACGGCTTCATCCGCATCAGCCGCGACCGCGAAGGACTCGAGGCCGGCGATCCCGTCACCGTCTGGCGCCTTGAATGATTCCAGCATTGGCCCTATGGGCCAATGCGAGCGCAGCGGATGACTGATCCGCACATCCGGCGAAGGAGGTTTCGTCCATGCCGCAGCAGTACCTGACCAATACGCCGCTGGAAATAGCGGTTGCCCGCTACCTGGACCGGCTTCGTGCCGCCGGCGCCGGCCCTGGCGCCGAGACGGTACCGGTGCGCGCCGGCCTTGGCCGCCGCCTGGCCGCTGCCGTCTATGCGGCCCGCAGCGTCCCGCATTATCTCGCCAGCGCCATGGACGGCGTCGCCATCCGTGCGGAATGGACGTTCGGCGCCAGCGAGACGGCGCCGGTCCTGCTCGAGCGCAGCCGCTGCCTGCCGGTTGACACCGGCGACTGCATGCCGGAGGGCATGGACGCCGTGGTCATGATCGAGGACGTCATCGACGCCGGCGACCAGATCCGCCTCATCGCGCCCGCCACGCCCTGGCAGCACGTGCGCCAGATCGGCGAGGACTTCTGCGCCGGCGACATGCTGGCCTGCAGCGGCACCCTGCTGACACCGGCCCTGCTCGGCGCGCTGGTCGCCGGCGGCATCAGCCGCGTCCCTGTCCTGCGCCGTCCGCTCGTCACCCTGATCCCGACCGGCGACGAGATCGTGCCGCCGTCGGAAGATCTCCAGCCCGGCCAGATTCCCGAGTTCAACACCACCGTCTATGGTTCCTTCCTGGAAGCCGACGGTGTACGCGTCGAAACCACGCCGATCATCCCCGACCAGCCGGACCAGCTGCGCGATGCCCTCGCCGCGGCAGTTGCCGGCTCCGACCTCGTGCTGTTGCTCGCCGGCTCGTCCGCCGGCCGCGACGACCTCTCCAGCCGCACGATCGCCGCCCTCGGCGAGGTGGTCCTGCACGGCATCGCCATCCGTCCGGGCAAGCCGGCGATCCTCGGCATCTGCGCCGGCAAGCCGGTCATCGGGCTGCCCGGCTACCCCGTATCCGGCCTTGTCGTGCTCGAAGCCGTCGTCCGGCCGGTTCTGCGCGCCCTCTACGGGCTCGACATCCCGGAGCGGCCGGTCGTCCAGGCCCGCCTGACCCGCCGCCTGGTCTCCTCCCTCAAGTACCAGGAGTATGTCCGCGTCCGCCTGACCCAAAGCCGGGGTGGCCTGACCGCCGCTCCGCTCGACCGCGGCGCCGGCATCCTCACCAGCTATGCCCGGGCCGACGGCATGCTCGTCATCCCCCGCGACAGCGAAGGCTGCGTGGAGGGGGACGAGGTGGCCGTGCAGCTGCTGCGCCCGCTGGACCAGGTCGCCGGGGCAATCAGCGTCATCGGCAGCCATGACCCGCTGCTGGACGAGCTGGCCGACCTGCTCTATCTCGAGGCCAGCGCCGGCGAAGCACCGGTCACGCTCTCGTCGGTGCACGCCGGCAGCATGGGCGGCATCCTGGCCATCCGGCGCGGCGAGGCCCAGATCGCCGGCATCCACCTGTTGGACGAGGCGACCGGCGAATACAACACGGCTTTCGTGCGCCGCTACTTCCCCCAGGGCGGCGTCCTGCTGCTCGAGGGCGTGCGCCGCCAGCAGGGCCTGATCGTCCAGACGGGAAACCCCCTGCAGATCGGCAGCCTGACGGACATCGCCGCCCGCGGCCTGCGCTATGTCAATCGCCAGAAGGGCGCCGGCACCCGCCTGCTGCTCGACTACTACCTGAAGCAGGCCGGCATCGCCCCGGAAGGGCTTTCCGGCTATACGCGCGAAGAGTACACACATACCGGCGTGGCGGCCCAGATTGCCGCCGGCTCGGCGGACGCGGGGCTCGGCATCCTCTCGGCAGCCCGCATCGCCGGGCTCGGCTTCCTGCCGGTGGCAGAGGAGCACTACGACTTCCTGGTCGCAGCCGACGCCGCGGCCCAGCCGTCGATCCGCCGCTTCATCACCGCCCTGCAGTCGACCGCCTTCCGGGAGCGCCTGGAGCGGCTTGGCGGCTACCGGCTCGATGAGCCCGGTCGGGTCATCCTCGACCTGCGCCCGGATGCCGGCGGGGAACTCCGCCCATCGTCCGGCAGCTGACCCACCGGCAGGACTTCTTTTTACCAGTCCGGACAAAAGGGCGATTCTGGAGGACATGACAGCCATGCTTGACCAGTTCCAACGCAAAATCGAATATCTGCGCCTGTCGCTGACACCGCGCTGCAACCTCAACTGCTTCTACTGCCGACCGGGCGCCTGCCCGGAAAG
>CAYOHO010000137.1:0-5930 GCA_964403755.1 uncultured Oscillospiraceae bacterium | reverse complement strand
GGTCGGCACCAAGAGCGGCCTGCCCCTGCAGGAAACCGACTGCGTCAGCTGCGGCCAGTGTGTCAACGCCTGCCCCTGCGGCGCACTCGACTATCGTCGCGAGCGCGGCAAGGTCTTCCGCGCCATCAACAATCCAAACAAGCAGGTCGTCGCCTTCGTGGCGCCGGCTGTCCGCAGCGTGGTTTCGTCCCAGTTCGGCATCCCCTTCGACAAGGCGTCACCGTTCATGGCCGGCCTGCTCAAGCGGCTTGGCTTCGACAAGGTCTTCGACTTCACATTTGCCGCCGACCTGACGATCGTCGAGGAGACGACCGAGTTCCTCAACCGTGTGGCCAGCGGCGGCGTCATGCCGCAGTTCACCTCCTGCTGCCCCGGCTGGGTCAACTTCGTCGAGCGCCGTTACCCGGAGATGATCCCCTACCTCTCCACCTGCAAGTCGCCGCAGATGATGATGGGCGCGACCGTCAAGAACCATTACGCCCAGCTGGCCGGCGTCGCGCGTGACGACCTGTTCGTTGTCTCGATCGTGCCCTGCCTGGCCAAGAAGTATGAGGCGGCGCGCGACGAGTTCGCACCCGACGACATCCGCGATGTTGATGCGGTGCTGACGACGACGGAAATGCTCGAGATGGTCAACCTGGCCCGCCTCGACCTGGCCTCCATTGAGCCGGCCGAATTTGACGATCCCTATCGCCAGGTCTCGGGCGCCGGCATCCTCTTCGGCGCCTCGGGCGGTGTGGCCGAGGCCGCGCTGCGGATGGCGGTGGAGAAGCTGACCGGCGAGCCCCTGACCGACCACCTCGACTTCGATGAGATCCGAGGCTTTGATGGGCTCAAGGAAGCCGAGATCCGGCTGCCCGACCGCACCCTGCGTGTCGGTGTCATCAGCGGTCTGCACAATGCCGAGCCGATCGTGCGCAAGATCATCCAGGGCGTGGATGTCGGCTATGACCTGATCGAGGTCATGGCCTGCCCCGGCGGCTGCATCTGCGGCGCCGGCCATCCGGTTCCGGAGAAGGTCGACGCCCTTTCCCGCCGGCAGCAGGTCCTGGTCAACATCGACCAGACCTCGAAGTACCGCAAGTCGCAGGAGAACCCGGACATCCTCCGGCTCTACAACGAATTCTACGGTGAAGCCAATTCCGAGCGGGCGCACCACCTGCTGCACACGCACTATGCGGCGACCTTCGGCGACGGTGTCTGCGGCAATGTCCGCCGCAAGTCAGACTCGGCTTTCGTGACCCGCGAATTCACCGTCTGCCTCTGCGACACCTGTGCGGCCCAGGGCTCGCGCGAACTGTTCAACAGCCTCCAGGATGCGGTGAAGTCGCAGAAGATGGATCCGTTCATCGAGGTCAAGTCGATCCGCCTGAAGGCGAACCATCCCGGCACCGGCATCTACGTGACCCTCGACGGCCTGCGCATCGAGGCCGACACGATCGACCAGCGCCTGATGCGCATCAAGAAGGCCAGCCGCTCATAAAGCGGCTCCGGCCGCCTGTGGCCGGAAGGGCCAGCCGCTCCTGAAGCGGCTCCGGCCGCCCGGATGCACCCGATCAAGTGAAAGACGCCTGCGGCTCTGACCGGCCACAGGCGTCTTTTTTCAGAATACGGATTCAGATCCTCTGGGCAGGCAGGTCCAGCGAACACTTCGCCAGTCCGGCCGCCGTGTTCAGCCGAGCAGGGCGTCGATCGCCCGCTTCACCTTGGGCACGACGTAATGGCTGCCTCCCCGGCCCTTGACGTCCTCGATCACCATCGCGACCAGCAGGCGCGGATCGTTGCGGTTCATGGCGATGAACCAGCCGTTCTCCTGCGCCGTCGTATCGGTGAGGCTCTTCTTCAGCTCAGCCGTGCCGGTCTTTCCGAGCATCGGCGTCTTGGCCGGCGGATTGTAGCCCGTGCCGGCGCTGCTCTCCACCGCCAGCCGCAGGTCCTCGGCCAGGACGGGTACATCCTTGGAAGCGATCGCCTGGGCCTTCCAGACGGTGGGCTTGAACTCGCCCTTGATCTCGAGAACCGGCGTCAGGATATCGCCTTTTGTCGCCAGCGAGGCATAGATCATGGCCATGTGCAGCGGGCTGAGCAGCAGTTCGCCCTGGCCGAAGCCGGTGTCGGCGAGCAGGACATCCGAGGTCAGGCCCTTGTTGGCGAGCTGCGACCGGTAGAAGGGCAGGTCGAGCGGCAGCGCCTCGCCGATGCCGAAGCTCGCCGTGCCCTTGGTGTAGGCATCGCGGCCAATCTTCAGGGCCTGCTGGGCGAAGTAGATGTTGTCCGAGTAGACCAGTGCATCCTGGAGGTTGACCGGCCGGCCGATATCCTTGACCCGGGTGACCTTGTAGGTGCCCCAGCTGGCGTCCGGCTGCCACTGCAGGCCGGAGATCGGCAGGGCAGCGGCCGGATCGAGCGTGCCGCCCTTCAGGCCGAGCGCAGCCGTCACCAGCTTGAAGGTCGAGCCTGGCACATAGCCGGACGTGAAACGGGAGAGGAACGGCTTCTTCGCGTTGGCGTTCCAGTCCGCCTGCACGGCATCCGGGATGTAGGTCTGGAAAAGATTGGGGTCGAACGAGGGCGTGCTGGCCAGGGCCAGGATCTCGCCGGTCACCGGGTTGAGGGCGACGCCGGCGCCGGCATCGGCGCCCATTTCCGTGTAGAGACGGCTCTGGGCCGTGAGGTCGATTGACAGGCGGATGTTCTCGCCGTTGACCGGCTCCTTGCGGGCAACGATCGAGGTGACCTGGCTGGTCTCGCCGGAGACGATGGTGATCTCACCGCCGCGCTGGCCGCGCAGACGCTTCTCGAACGCCAGCTCCAGGCCCAGCTTGCCGATCTTGTCGGTTGCCGTATAGCCTTCATTGGGGCGCTTTCCCAGCTCCTCGGCGGTGATCGCGCCCATGTAGCCGGTCAGCAGGCCGGCGGCAATGCCGGCCGGGTAGATGCGGCCATCGGTGTTCTGGTACTGCACACCGGGCAGGGCGGTCAGCTTGGTCGAGAGATCCTTGGCATCGGCCGGCAGCGTGACGATCGGCACAAACCAGTCCGGATTGGCGGCAGAGGCCAGCGCCTTATCGATGCGTGCAGCCGAGATGCCGAGCAGTTGTGCCATCTGCGGGATGGACGTTGCCTTGGCGGGGGTGAAGGTGCGCGGCACGATGCCGATGATGCGCAGCTGGCCGTTGATGGCCATTGGCTGCCCGTTGCGGTCGCGGATTTCACCGCGCAGGGGCGTGAGGATGCGGGCCCGGACCTTGTCATTCGGTCCCAGCTTCGGGAAGATCAGCTTTTCGGTCCAGTCGACCTTCCAGACGGGGCCGCTGCCAGCACCTTCCTTGATCATATGCAGGTTGTAGCCCGGCACCTCGACCACGCCAGCCAGACAGTCGAATGTGACGCTGAAGGCAGCGTCGGCCGTGCTGCTCTCGGACGGCGCAGCCAGGCCGCTTCCGCTCAGCTTGACCTGGACGCTTTTCGCTTCGATGCCGCTCATGACGCCCTTGTAGCGCGCGATGAAGGCTTCCTGTGTGATCCGTTCCCGGCTGGCTGCAGTCAGGAAGGTGTACATGCCCGCGTAGTCGAGATTCTGCCAGGCAGTGGCATAGGCCTGGAAGACGACGTCCGGCTTCGCCGCGCTGCCCGCCGAAGTCGCTGTCGCGGGCGCAGAACCGCTTGTCGGGGTGCCCGATCCGCTTGCCTGCGTGCTCGATTCCCTGCTGCAGGCAGAAGCGGACAGGACGGTGGCAAGCAGGAAGGCTGCCAGCAGGACACTGGCCAGGATGCGGTTCATGACAGGCTTTTTCATGCATCTCTCCTCGTCCGGCACCCTGAAAGCGGTGCCTTGCAACCATTTTATCAGAATCAGGCCTGCCCTGGCCAATTTTCGGGAACCCAGCCCGACCGGGCAGTGCCAGCGGACAGGCCGCCGATTCGGTTGCCCAGGAAACCAGAATCAGATGGAAGCCTGCTATAATGAAAGAACCTGTATCTTTACGATCCACACTTCTGTCCCTGGCGAGCCGTTCCCGCGCGTCCGGTCCGTCAGGCCTGCAGCCGGCTGTGGCCGGCAGAAATGGAGCATCCGATGGAAATGGAAACCCCCATGAACCGAGTGGCGATCTTTGCCTTCAGTGGTGATCCCATGTGCTTCAGCCATGTCCTGAACAATGCCCTCGATATGCATGACTGCGCCTTTGATGTGAAAATCGTTCTGGAAGGCGCGGCGACCCGGATGATCCGCGAGATGCAGGAAAGCGGCAATCCGCTGTTCGCGCGGGTCATGGAGGAAGGCCTGATCGACGGTGCCTGCAAGGCCTGCTCGGCCAGCATGGGCGTGCTGGAGTACAATGAGCGCTCCGGCGTGCCGCTGATCGACGCCATGAACGGGCATCCGTCCATGGGTGCCTACATCGAGATGGGCTACCAGATCATCACACTGTAGCTGCCACTCCGGATCCGACACCCACGGGCCATCGCCCTGCTGCAGCCGACGCCCCGGGAAGGCGCGGCCCAATGGCGGCGGTCCCCCCTGGCGGCGTCCACTGGTGGCAGCCCTATGGCGGCCCAATAGCGGCGGTCCCCTGGCGGCTTCCACTGGCGGCGGCCCTATGGCGGCACTGCGGAAACACAGCTAGCGCGTGCCTGGCCTGGCCTGTCATGGATCCAAAAGAAACGGGCCTTGGCCAATGCAGTCCTGCATCAGCCAGTCGACCGCCTTGACCCGGCTAACGGAAAGCGGCAGTCCCGATGCGATTCGGGGCTGCCGCTTTTCCGTTGCAGTGAAGGTGGTCTGCCGCCGGGCCTGTGGGAGCAGAAGCCCGGCATCTGCCGTGATTCTAGCAAGTGCTGCCGCGGAGCGTCAATCGTCGATTGCACCATTTTTCGGCCTGGAACGGCAAATCTGGATCGTGTCGGGAAAAGGCCGCAGCGGCGGTCCAGCGCCTGTGCAGGTTGGTGGAAAAGTCCTGTTTCGGCCGTCCGAATCAAAAACCATATATATAATTCAAACGGTGGAGCTCTGATTGGTTTTCAGTGGCCGTAATCGTTTGCGCCGTTATGTCACCGTCGCTAGAATGGCGCTGTAGTCCAAACCCAAGCCAGTCTGACGGAGGTTGACATGTTGAGTGAACTGCAGCTGAAGCAATTGGACCGGATCCTGGATGCGCATCAATGCCAGAAGCGCAGCATCATCGCGATTCTCCAGGATATCCAGCGCCATTTTTCCTACCTGCCAGAAGAGGCCCTGAGCCTGACGGCCGATGCGGTGGGCATCAGCCACGCAAAAGTGTACAGCATCGCCACATTCTATGAGAACTTTTCGCTCGAGCCCAAGGGCCGCTATGTGATCCGGATCTGTGACGGCACCGCCTGCCATGTCCGCCACTCGGTTCCCATCCTCAAGGAGCTGCGCCAGGCGCTCGGCCTTTCCGAGGAGCGCCGGACGACCGCAGACGGCCTGTTCACGGTCGAGACCGTCTCCTGCCTTGGCGCCTGCGGCCTGGCGCCGGTGCTGACCGTCAATGACAAGGTGCATGCGGCCATGACGCCGGAAAAAGCGCGACAGCTGCTCAAGACCCTGAAGGAGGAATCTGCCCGTGAAGATCAGGACGCCTGAACAATTGGACACTGCCCGGGACTGGTACCAGTCGCAGCTGGACCGGCAGCAGATGCGGGTACTGGTCTGCGCCGGCACCGGCTGCATCGCCGGCGGCTCGCTGGCGGTCCATCGTCAGTTGCGCGAGCAGGCCGAGCTGGCCGGGCTGGCGGTGGAAGTATCGCTCGTCGCCGAGCCGGCAGCGGAAGCCTGCCAGGTTGCGGCCGGTGTCCGCGCTGGTGTGCGGACTGGCGGCGCGGCCGCCGCTGCAGACGCCGCTGCGGCTGCCGCTGCAGACGCCGCGATGGATTGTAAAATGCTTGTGCCGGAAATGGAACGGAGA
>CAYOHO010000136.1:0-5989 GCA_964403755.1 uncultured Oscillospiraceae bacterium | reverse complement strand
CGAGAAGTCGGTGCGCGACATCCACGGCTATCAGGAGGCCGCCAAGGCGAGCCCGGAGGACTTCGAGCCGATGCCGCTGATCCTGCTGGTCATCGACGAGCTGGCTGACCTGATGTCGACCACCCCGACCGAAGTCGAGGACGCGATCGCCCGCCTTACCGCTATGGCCCGCGCCGCCGGCATCCACCTGATCATCGCCACCCAGAGGCCCTCGGTTGACGTCATCACCGGCGTCATCAAGGCCAATATCCCCTCGCGCATCGCCTTCGCCGTCGCCTCACAGGTCGACTCGCGCACGATCCTCGACATGGGCGGCGCCGAAAAGCTGCTCGGCAAGGGCGACATGCTCTATTTCCCGCAGAGCCTCGCCAAGCCGCTGCGCGGCCAGGGCGCCTTCGTCTCCGACGGCGAGGTCGAGAAGGTGCTCGCCTTCATCAAGTCGAACAGCGTCAGCGGCTATGACCCGGCCATCAGCGACGCAATCATGACGGCTTCCGCCAATGGCGGCAAGGGCGGCGACGCCGGGGAACAGGACGAGCTCCTGCCCCAGGCGGCGGAAATCGTCGTCGAAGCCGGCTACGCCTCCGTTTCGCTGCTCCAGCGGCGCATGAACGTCGGCTATCCGCGCGCCGCGCGCCTGATCGACCGCATGCAGGAAAAAGGCTATGTCGGACCCTTCGAAGGCAGCAAGCCGCGAAAGGTTCTGCTGACCGTCGTGCAGCTGATGGAACTGAAGAACCGGGGGGAACTGTAGCCATGGCGTTCCTGCCGGTCAGCGCCGCCGACCTGGCTGCGCGCGGGTGGGAGGGGATCGATTTCCTCTTCATCACCGGCGACGCCTATGTCGACCATCCCTCGTTCGGCGCCGCACTCCTGACCCGCCTTCTGGAAAGCGAAGGCTACCGGGTGGGCATCGCCGCCCAGCCCGACCCGCGTGACCCGCAGAGCCTCCTGGCCATGGGGCGACCTTCCCATGGCGTCTTCCTGTCCTCCGGAGTGGTTGACTCAATGGTCAACCACTATACGGCCGCCGGCCGCAAGCGCAGCGACGACCGCTACAGCCCCGGCGGCAAGGCCGGCCGCCGGCCGGACCGCGCCCTGATCCGCTACGGCCAGATGGTGCGCGAACAGCTCGGCGACATCCCGCTGGTCATCGGCGGCATCGAGGCCAGCCTGCGCCGCTTCGCCCACTACGACTACTGGAGTGATTCGGTGCGCCGGAGCATCCTCGAGGACAGCCAGGCCGACCTGCTGGTCTATGGCATGGGCGAGCTGCCCATCCTGGAGATCGCGCGCCTGCTGGCGCGGGGTGCCCGGATCGAGCGCATCTGCACCCTGCGCGGCACCGCGGTGCTGCGCAGGCCCGACCAGCTGCCGAACAAGCTGGCGGATGCCATTGCCAGCCTGGAGGCAAGTCTTGAATCCACTCCGGAAACCGGTCCGGATGACAGCCCGGTCGAGGCCGGCACGGATGATAGTCAGAACCATATGAGTCCGGATGACAGCCGAAACGAAGCCAGACCAGCCGACATCCAGACCGAGACCGGCCCGGATGCCGGCTTGACCGAGACCAGCAGCGACCGCCCGTTCCCGCAGACCGGCACGCTGGTCCTGCTGCCCGACGCCGAATCCGTCCGCGGAGACCGCCGCCTCTACGCCCGCGCCTTCCAGGTCCAGCAGAGCGAACAGGACCCGGCAAGCGGCCGCACGCTGGTCCAGCGCCACCATCGCCGGCTCGTCGTCCAGAACCCGCCGCAGCGCCCGATGACGACCACCGAGATGGACCTCATCTACGACCTGCCCTATGAGCGGCGCGCCCACCCCATGTATGACGCCGAGGGCGGTGTCCCGGCGCTGGCCGAAGTCCGCTTCTCGATCAACAGCCATCGCGGCTGCTATGGATCCTGCGCCTTCTGCGCCATTGCCTACCATCAGGGCCGCATCATCCAGAACCGCAGCGCCGACTCGATCATCCGGGAAGGGACACTCCTGACCGGTCTTGACGGTTTCAAGGGCTATATCCACGATGTCGGCGGACCGACCGCAAACTTCTACGAACCAGCCTGCGACAAGCAGGCCGGCGGCGCCGTCTGCCGCGAGCGCCTCTGCCTGTGGCCCAAGCCCTGTCCGCGCCTGCGCTCCAGCCATACGGCTTACATCGGCGTCCTCCGCCGCCTGCGCGCCCTGCCTGGCGTCAAGAAGGTCTTCGTGCGCTCGGGCGTCCGCTTCGACGCCGTCGTCCGGGACCCTGACCCGGCATTTCTCGAGGAACTGTGCCGCTACCACATCAGCGGTCAGCTGAAGGTGGCACCGGAGCACACGGTGGACAGCGTCCTGAGCGTCATGCGCAAGCCGGCTCACGCGGTCTACGAGGAATTCGCCGAGCGCTTCCGCGCCACCAACGAGCGCCTGGGCCTGCGGCAGTTCCTCGTGCCCTACCTGATCTCGGGCCATCCCGGCTGCACGCTCGAGCAGTCGGTCGAACTCGCCGGCTATATCCGTGCGCACAAGGTCATTCCGGAACAGGTCCAGGATTTCTATCCCACGCCGGGCACGGTCGCGACGGCGATGTACTGGACCGGACTCGATCCGCAGACGCTGCAGCCCGTGCACGTCCCCGATCCGGAGGAGAAGGCGATGCAGCGCGCCCTGCTGCAGTTCTCGCTGCCCGAGAACCGGGCACTGGTCGAGAAGGCCCTGCAGCGCCTCGGCCGCACGGACCTGATCGGCTACCACCCGGAAGCGCTTCTGCTGCCGGAACGGACCCGACGCGGCAGCGGCGGGCAGGGAAGCGGCGGGCCGAGAAGCGGCGGACAGGGAAGAGGCGGGCCGGATATTGGCCGGCCGGGCAGAGGCGGACCTCCGCGCCGCGGGCGCTAGGCGGCTGCAGCCAGATCCGTCCGTGCGAACCAGCCCGAAGGAACCGAATGGAAAGCAGGTAGAACTTGATGGATACGATCCGGACTGCAGAAATCATCGCCGTCGGCACGGAGCTGCTGATGGGCCAGACCGTGAACACCGATGCGGCCTTCCTGGCTCGCCAGCTCACCGAAATCGGCATCTTCTCCTATTACCAGACCGTGGTCGGCGACAACCCGGAGCGGCTGCGGAACCAGATCCGCATCGCGGTCGGCCGCAGTGACTGCGTGCTGCTCACCGGCGGGCTGGGCCCGACCCAGGATGACATCACGATGGCCGTGGCCGCCGAGGTCGCCGGGATCCCGCTGGTCGAGCATGAACCCAGCCGCCGCGCCCTCGAGGCGTTCTTCGAGCGCATCGGCCGCCGCAACGTGACATCAAACAACTGGAAGCAGACCCTGATGCCCGCGACGGGCACCGTGCTGCCGAACCACAACGGGACGGCGCCTGGCGCCATGATGCCGTGCACGATTGATGGTCACACGGCGCTGCTCGTGCTCATGCCGGGGCCGCCGTCGGAACTTCAGCCCATGTTCCTGGAAAGCGTTCGCCCCTACCTCGAGGACCATGCGCCGCAAAAGCTGCGCACCCATTTCATCCGCCTGTTCGGCATCGGTGAATCAGCCGCCGAAGCGGCCATCCATGACCTCATCCTGGCCCAGACCAACCCGACGATCGCGCCTTATGTGGCGGAAGGGGAGGTCCTGTTCCGCGTCACCCAGCAGGTGAAGTCAGACAGTGAGCCCGACCTGACCGGCCCGGTTGTCGGGCAGATCCGCGAGCGGCTGAGCGAGTATATCTATGAAATCGGCACCCGCTCGCTGCCGCAGGTGGTCGTCGACCTGCTGCGCGAACGCGGCAGGACCGTGAGCTTTGCCGAGTCCTGCACTGGCGGTCTGCTGGCCGGCGCCATAACCGACATCGCCGGCAGCAGCGACGTCTTCCAGGGCGGTATCATCGCCTACGACAATTCCATCAAGATGCGTCTGCTTGGTGTTCCTGCGTCCATTCTCGAAACCGATGGCGCCGTCAGCGAAGCATGCGCCGTTGCCATGGCAACAGGATGTCGCGATGTCATGAACACCGATTATGCCATTTCGGTAACCGGTATCGCCGGGCCGGGCGGCGGTTCGCCGGAAAAGCCGGTCGGACTGGTCTACCTCGCCCTGGCCGATGCCGAGGGGACGCAGGTTCTACGGCTCCAGCAGACTGGCAGCCGAAGCCGCATCCGGCGGATCTCGGTCCTCCAGGGCCTGAACCTGCTGCGGCGCCGCCTGCTGGCATGAACGGACCAGGGCTGGAATCGGAAGCCGGTTCCCTGACCGGCCGGACGCAGGGTCTGGCACGTTCCACGGCGATCATGATGGCTGGCCTCCTGCTCGGCAAGCTGACCGGCCAGCTGCGCGAGATCCTGATCGTGCCCGTTTTCGGCGGGGTAGGCGCCATCACCGATGCCTACATCATCGGCTTCCAGCTGCCCGACCTGTTTTTCCAGCTGCTGGTTGGCGGCGCCATCCAGGCGGCCGTGACGCCAGCCCTGTCGGCCGCGCTTGAACGGAATGAAGAGCGCCCGGCCTGGCGCAGCATCAGCATCTTCATCAACGCCGCAGCCATCCTCATGCTGGCGGCTGCGGGGACCGGCATGCTTCTGGCCCCCGCACTGGTCCCGCTGCTCAATCCCGGCAAGCCGGCCCTGACCGTCGGCCTGGCCGTCCAGGTCTCGCAGATGCTGTTCCCGCAGGTCTTCTTCATGATGATGGCGGCGCTCTGCATCGGCATCCTCAATGCCTACCGGCGTTTTGCATCGACCGCGTTCGGGCCGGGGTTCTACAACCTCTGCGTGATCGCGGCCATGGTCTTGCTCGGCTCAGCCTCGGCAGCCGGCGCCGTCCGCACCGCAGCTGGCGTCACGGCAGCGGCCCTGGCCTATTTCCTGCTTCAGTTCGCCTTCGCCCGGCCGCTGTTCCGCAGCTATCGGCCGGTCATCGACTGGCATGACCCCGGCTTCCGCCAGCTGGTCCGCCGTGCTGTCCCAACCCTGCTGTCGGGATCGATTGTCCAGGTCAATACCATCGTACTGAATGCCTTCGCCTTCCAGTTTGCCGGCGCCGCAACCCTGCTCCGTCAGGCGGCAACCGCCTGGCAGCTGCCATACGGCATCTTCACGGTTGCCATCGGCAGCGTCATGCTGCCGTCCCTGTCCCGGCACCAGGCAGCTGGCGACGAGTCCGGTTCGCGTCAGCTCCTGACCGCCAGCCTGCGCCGCGCCCTCTTTCTGGTCATCCCGGTCGGGACGCTGTTCTTCTGCCTGCCGCAGGAGACGATGGCGGCGATCTTCCAGTGGGGGAGCAGCTACACCGATGCCCAGACGGCCATGGCCGCCGGCATCCTGCGCTTCTATTGCATCGCCCTGGTCGCCCAGACGCTTGTCTTTCTGGTCAACACGGCGTTCTATGCGCGCGGCCAGACCCGCGTAGCCCTCGCCAGCGGCCTGCTTTCACTGTTCCTGAATGCCTCGCTCGGCTATGCCTTCACCCATGTCGCCGGTCTTGGCGTCGCCAGCCTCTCCCTGGCCTATGCACTGGCCAGCACCGCCAGCGCCGGGTTTCTCTTCCTCCTGTACCGGCGCAGCTGGCCCGCAGCCGCACCCCGGGGCATTGGCCGATTCCTCGGGCAGTCCGCCCTGTGTGCCCTGGCTTTGGCCGCAGCGGTCCTGGCGCCGGGGCTGATTGCGTTTTATCCGGCCGGCAAGGCCGTGCGCCTGGCCTGGTACCTGCTGCGCGCACTGATCGGCTTTGCCGCCTATCTGGCTGCGGCCTTTGCCCTGCGCCTGCCGGAAGCACGCCAGCTGCCGGAACAGATCGCCCGGCTCGTCCGGAGGCGGCGGCGCATCTGAGCGCCAGACGGCGCTGCCCGGCCAACAGCCTGGCCAACGGTCCGCCCTGCAGCGCCGGTCTAGCTGAAATTGACGATAGCGGGAAGCGGGCGTACCGGCCGGCCGGAGCAGCGGCCGCGGGCTTTCCCGGCCAGCAGGCGCCCGGGCATTGAGGCAGGCTGGAGCGTCCTGATC
>CAYOHO010000135.1:0-5993 GCA_964403755.1 uncultured Oscillospiraceae bacterium | reverse complement strand
CCATGGGCGCGCAGGAGGCGCCACTTGTAGTGGTCGAAACCGAGCCAGGCCTGGGCGAGGTTGTCAAACTGCCGGTTCTCGAATATTTCCGCTGGATTCAGGTGACAGTGGAAGTCGTAGATCGGCATCTTCGCGGCGTGGTCGTGGTAGAGGATCCGGGCCGGCTCACTGGCCAGCAGGAAATCGTCGGTGATGAACGTCTTCATGAATGTTTACCGTAATTCCTTCTGCATCTACGTCGGCTGCAGGCGACAGGCGATTGCTTCTAAAAAATCATGATACCAAATTGGTTTCATGTTCTGGAACCTGAATGGTTTCATTCTACGTGAGCGGGGCGTTCCGGCCATCGCAATTTTCGCGCAATAAATGGCATATCTTGCCTCGTCTGTGCCGTTCGAGGCAAGGTATGCGGGAGCAGATCTGCCATTGGTGGCGCTCGAAGCAGACCATTCATCTGCGGAGACTGGAATGGCTGCCGAGGGCACGACCGGAACCGGAAGAACTGTCGACTGCCCAGTCGAACCCGGAATGGCTGTTGCTTTACAGTCCGAACAGTTTGCGGGCGTTCTCGCGGCAGATCTTGTCGTAGACGGTCGGGGACAGGGTTCCCCTTGCGAGCTGCTCGTCGAGCCAGGCGCCGAGGGGGTAGGTGGTGTCGGCATTGGGCATGTCGCTGCCAAACATCAGCTGGTCCTGGAACCGGTCGAGGAAGGCGAGGCCGAAGGCTTCGTCGCGCATGATGGCGCGGCCGCCGCTGTTGGCCGAGAGATCGCCGCGCAGGTTCGGGTAGAGGGAAAAGAGCTCGGTCAGCCGGCCCCCGGGGGCAACCGGTCCCTGGCCCCAGGAATTGCGGTCTTCCCGCCGGGGCGAGGCATCGCCGGTGACCTCGTGCCAGAAGGCCTGGCTGTGGCCGATGAAGACCAGATCCGGGTATTGCCGCAGCGCGGCTTCGAGGAGCGGCAGGCCGGGCTCGTCAACGATGCCATAGCTGAAGCCTTCTTCCGGGCTCATGTGGAAGAGGACCGGCAGGCGGAGGCGTTCCGCCGCGGCGAAGAGGGTCTGGAGGAATGGCTTGTCGAGGCGCTGGTTGATGACGAGTTCGCCGACGCCGATGGCACCCTCCGCCTGGCAGCGGGCAAGGCGTTCGAGAACGGTCTCGGGCGAAACCGGATCAATGGCGCACATCCAGGCGAAGCGGCCGGGATAGCGGGCCGCGATCTCGCGGCCGGCGGCATTGCCGCGAGCTTCGTCGGTGGAGAGGACAACGCCGCGGACGATGCCGAGCCGGTCCAGATGCGGCAGGATTTCCTCGGGGGTGGCAATGTACATGCCCTGGCCGATGGTTTCGCCGGTCAGGGAGAGGTGCAGGTGGATATCGGTCTTGTCCATGGGTTTCCCTTCTCAAATGGCCGCCGCACGTCCAGCCAGCTGCACGGCTGCGGTCTCGCGTCTGCCGTGCCGGCGGCGCGTCGGCACGGACAGGCAGGCGGTCTCGCGTCTGCCGTGCCGGCGGCGAGCGTCGGCACGGACAGGCAGGCGGTCTGGCGCCGCCTGCCTGCCCCGGAGCTGACGGCCGGCCACGACGCACTTACTGCATGATCGCGGCGTGCATGACGGCGGTATCGGTGATCTCGCCTTTCTTCAGTTCAGCGGTGATACGGCCGTTGCTGATGACCAGGCAGCGGTCGCTCATCGAGACGAGCTCCGGCATGTCGCTGGACACCATGACGATCGACATCCCCTGGCTGGTGAGCTCACCCATCAGCTTGTAGAAGTCGGCCTTGGTGCCGACGTCGATGCCCTTGGTCGGCTCGTCGATGAAGAGGATCTTGGGGTTGTTGAGCAGCCACTTGGCCAGGATGACCTTCTGCTGGTTGCCGCCGGAAAGCTGGATCAGGGTGGTTTCCAGCGAGGGCGCCTTGACGCGCAGCTGCTCGAACAGTTTCTGGGTCAGCTGCTTCTCGGCCTTGCGGTTGACGAAGAAGCGGCCTGGGATCCGCTCGAGGCTGGCAAGGGCGATATTTTCGCGGATGGTCAGCATCCAGACGATGCCGGTGCGCTTGCGCTCTTCGGTGATGAAGCCGATGCCGGCCTCGATGGCGTCGCGGGGACTCTTGATGTCGACCTTCTTCCCGTCCACGTAGACGTCCTTGCGGACGCCATGGGTGTATTCGCCGAAGATGGCGCCGAGCGACTCGCTGCGGCCGGCGCCGACGAGGCCGCCGATGCCGAGGATCTCCCCCTTCTTCAGGCTGAACGAGAGGTTCTCGACGATGTACTTGCCGCGCACGTTGGGGTGCGGCACCGAGAGGTTCTCGACACGGAAGACTTCCTCGCCGATCTCGTGGTGCTCCTTGGGGTAGAGGTTCTCGACCTTGCGTCCGACCATCTCCTCAACCAGGGTGCCCTGGGTGACTTCGGCGATCGGGCGGCAGGAGATGGTCTGGCCGTCGCGGATCACCTGGACACGGTCGCAGATGCGGTAGATCTCGTCGAGCTTGTGGCTGATGTAGATACAGGAGACGCCTTCGGCACGCAGGCCGTTGAGCAGGTCCATGAGGATGTCGACTTCCGAATCGGTGAGGGCCGAGGTCGGCTCGTCGAGCACGAGGACACGCGGCTTCTTGGCGACGGCACGCATCAGGGAGAGCAGCTGCATCTGGCCGCTGTTGAGCGGACGGACCGTCATCTTCGGGCTGATGGTCATGCGGACGCGGTCAAGCAGGGCCTGGGTATTGCGATAGAGCGTCTTGTAGTCGACCCAGCCGTTCTTTCCGGGCAGGTTGCCGACGAACAGGTTCTCGGCCACGGAGGCGTCGAGCATCATGTTCATCTCCTGGTAGACCATCTCGATTCCGTTCGCCTGGGCGGTGGCAACCGAGTCGAAATTGACGGCCACGCCGTCGATGACGATGTCGCCCTCGTATTCGCCCGAGGCGTAGCTGCCGGAGAGGACCTTCATGAGGGTCGACTTGCCGGCGCCGTTCTCGCCGCAGATGCCGAGGATCTCGCTGCGGCGCAGGTTCAGGTTGACGTCGTTCAGGGCGAGTACGCCCGGGAACCGCTTGGTGACGTGGCGCATCTCAAGCAGGATGTCGTTCATCTGGCTGCCCTCCCCGTTGCCGGCCCGGCTCACAGGCCGCCGCCGCTGCGGGAGCGGCGGTACTTGTCGATGAAGAGGGACGCCAGCAGGATGCCGCCGAAGATCATGTTCTGCCAGAAGCTGGAGACGCGCATCAGGATCAGGCCGTTGTTGATGACGGCGAGCAGCAGGCAGCCGAGCAGGCTGCCGATGACCGAGCCGGTGCCGCCCATCATCGAGGTGCCGCCGATGATGACCGAGGCCATGATCGTCATTTCGGTGCCGGTGCCGACGCCGGTCTGGGCGCTGTTGAAGCGCGAGGCCATGAGCACGCCGCAGAAGGCTGCGAAGACGGAGACCATGATGTTGACGATGAAGCGGGTGCGGCTGACGTTGATGCCGGCCAGCTTCGCCGTCTCCTGGTTGCCGCCGACAGCCGCGAGGCGGCGGCCGTACTTGGTGCGGTTGAGCAGGATCTGGATGGCGATGCCGAGAATGACCGCAATCAGGATCGTCCAGTGGATGCCCAGGATGGCCCGGCCCTGGCCGAGCGGCTTGAATTCGCTGGGGAAGCCGGTGATCGGCACGCCTTCGGTGGTTACGAGGACAAAGCCGTTGATGACATACTGCAGGCCGAGGGTGACGATAAAGGCCGGCAGGCTGGCCCGTACGACGATCAGGGACTTGATGAGGCCGCAGATGGCGCCGGCGATGAGGGCCAGGACGATGGACGGAAGGATGGGCAGGCCCAGCTTGACCATGCCCCAGGCAACCACGACGCCGCCCAGGTTGGTGACGGCGCCGACAGTCAGGTCGGAGCCGCCGGAGATCATCAGCATGGTGAGCGGCGCGGCGATGATGAAGGTGTAGCTCGTCGCCCGCAGGACGTCGATCAGGTTGCCGGCAGCGAAGAAGCTCGGGTTGACGATGCCGATGATGATGCCGAGCAGGATCAGCGGCAGGATGGTGCCCATTTCTGCGCGATGGACCAGTTCGTGCCGGATGCGGCCGACGAGCTGTGCCTGGTTGGTCTGCATGTTTGTTTCTCCTTGTCTTCTGGGGGAGAAGGGCGGGCGCCCGCCTTCGGGGCCCGCCCTTCCGTTCATTTCAGCTTGTTCGGCCTTCTCAGGTCCCTCGGTGATCCGGCCTTTCGATTCGGGCGAGGCGAAGCCTTCTCAGGCCGGAAAAATCACTTCTTCAGCGTGAGGCCGCGGGCGGCGGCGTACTCGACGGCGTTCTTGGCGGTGACCTTCTGCATGCCGGAGTCGTTGGCGTAGCTGACTGTCTTGCCGTCAAACAGGTCCTTGAGCATGTAGACGCCCTGGTAGCCCATCTTGTAGAAGTCCTGGTCGAGCGTGCAGTCCAGGGCGCCGGACATGACATAGTTGAGGATGTCGGCGGAGGCGTCGATGCCGATGGTATAGAACTTGTCCTGGAGCTTGTTCTCGTCGATGAAATTGGCGACGCCGAGGGAGGCGCCGGAGCTGTTGGTGCAGATGACGGCGTTGATCATCGGGTCGGCCTTGACCAGGTTCGCCATCTTCTCAGCGGCGGTGGTCGGGTTGTTGTTGTCGACTTCCATGCCGTGGATCTTGATGTTGGGGTAGTCCTTGAGGCCTTCCTTGAAGGCGTTGAAGGAGGTCTGCATCAGTTCGGCGCTCATGTCCTGGACCATGTAGACGACCTTGGCCGGCTTTTCCTTGCCGACGAGTTCGGCGAGGGCGGCCGCCTGGGCCTTGCCGGAGCCGACCGGGTCGGTGCCGATCCAGAAGTCCTCGAGGTTCTTCAGGTTGACGTTGACGCAGGCAACCTTGACACCGTTCTTGCGGGCGCGGGTGATCATGTCGCCGAAGACATCCTTGCTGTACAGCGGGCCCATGATGGCGTCGGCCTTGTTGGTGAGGGCGGTCTCGAAGAGGTTGGCCATCTGGGAGGCGTCGTTGGCAGTGGTCGGCGCGAGGTAGCTGCCGGTCCAGCCGAGCTCCTTGATGGCGGTCTCAAAGCCCTTCTGGGCCATGGACCAGGCGGCGCCGCCAACCTTGAGGCTGACGAAGTAGACGTTCTTCTTGGCGCCGGCAGCGGCCGTGGTGCCGGCGGCGGCAGCGGACGAGCCGGCAGCCTTCGTGGTGGCAGCGGCGGCGGTTGTGGCCGCGGTCGTGGCCGCCGGGGCGGCGCCGCAGCCGGCGAGGAGGGTCAGGACCAGGGTGAGGGCGACGATGAGGGTGATGATCCTTTTCATGGGTTTGGGTTCTCCTTTTTCTGCTGGTTTGGATGGAACAGTCTGGGTGGGGGTGGATCGGTTCTTGCCGGGACAGGGCGGTTCAGTACTGCAGGGTTCGGGGCGGGGCTGCAAAGGTCAGGGTGGTCGGTTCTTTTTGCTGAAGTCCAGCCTATTTCGACTGGAGCCATTCGCCGTACTTGGGGAGGACCTGCTCTCGGGTGAAGCGGTCCAGTTCGGTGAGCTGCGCCATCAGGCCGGGCACATCCATGTGCGCCACCAGCTTCCCGATCTGGCGGCAGCCCTCTTCCGCCAGAGCCTGACGTTGTTCGGCCGACTCGATGCGCGGGGTCGGCATGTGGTCAGTGGTGGCGCCGAAGTAGTAGCCAACCGAGCCGGACTGGGCGGCGAGACTGAACAGGCCGTTGGCAAACGCCGTGGTCTGGGGCTCGGTCTGGCTGGGGTCGTAGCCGAGTTCCGCTGTCAGCGGAATGCTGTTCAGCTGGCCCATGGTGGCGTAGGCGCCGACCGTGATCGTGTGGAAAGCCGCGAGATCGATGCCGCCTTCCCGACTGAGCCGTTTCATCTGCTGGACCAAGTCGATGAACAGGATCGGCACCTGGGTGGCCTCAAAGAAGTCTCGGGCCATCGGACTGATCGTCAGGCCGGCTGGCTGGTGGGCGCTGACGTATA
>CAYOHO010000134.1:0-6021 GCA_964403755.1 uncultured Oscillospiraceae bacterium | reverse complement strand
GGCTCGAAAATGGCAGTCATGGAAGGCACGCAATGCTTGACTCTGATTCTGCAGGCCAGGAAGTCCGGACATCCGGCGACATCCAGCGGCAAGACCATGCTGCCGGCTTGCCGGACAACTGCGCTGCCGTCGTATCGGCCGCGGGCGCTGCCGTCGCCTCGGACGGCTGCGCTGCCAGCCTGCCGTCTGTGCCGCTGTATGCCGATGAGACCGTCTCGGACCTGATGAAGCAGGGGCTGCGCCTGATCCAGCCGCGCCACGGCTTCCGCTTCGGGGAGGACACAGTCCTGCTGGCCGACTACGCCGCCCGCGGCAGCCTAGCCAGTAGCACCCGCACCGTTGCCCGCTCCGTCGCCGCCCGCTCTGGTGCCGCCCGCTCCGAAACGTCCAATGCTGGCCGTTCAAGCCGCCCGCTCCGGATCGCCGATCTCGGCGCCGGCAGCGGTGCGGCCACGCTCCTGATGGCCGGCCGCCTCCCGGATGCCGTCATCCTGGCCGTTGAACTCGAGCCGCACAGCCTGTCGGCGCTTCAGCGCACGCTTCGCCTGAATCGGCTCGAGAACCGAGTAACGGCCCTTGGCGCCGACTACAGCGGGTGGGGGCCGGGTGCGTTGCCGGCGCTGCCGCCTGGCAGTCCGCCGGCCGGCACCTACGACCTGGTCGTGGCCAATCCGCCCTA
This sequence comes from uncultured Oscillospiraceae bacterium, assembly GCA_964403755.1. Taxonomy (GTDB): domain Bacteria; phylum Bacillota; class Clostridia; order Saccharofermentanales; family UBA5734; genus JAXGXQ01. The sequence continues at coordinate 5,342 of CAYOHO010000134.1, read as the reverse complement.
CGCGCTGTCGGCCGTCGCATCCTCGCTGCGCCAGCCTCACGCCCGCATGGAGCACACCATGAGCCTCGACTCGCTGATCGCTGCCGCCCGCTGCCTCCTGCGGCCGCACGGGCGGCTGGTCCTGGTCCACCGCTGCCAGCGCCTCACCGATGTTCTGGCCGCCTGCCGCAACGGCGGCATCGAGCCCCGGCAGCTTCGCCTCGTCGCCTCGCTTCCGGACCGGCAGCCCGCCCGCTTCCTCCTGACTGCCATCCGGGACGCCCGCCCGGGATCGCTTGAGGTGGCGGTGCCGCTTGTCATCCGTGATGAATGCCACGAGCTGGGCGCCGAAGTGCGCCAGATCTATGGCAACGAACCGCCGCTGCCGCCCGCCCAGCTGATGGCTGGCCTCATCCTGTTTGGCCATGACTGGCTGGAAAGGGAACTGCATGAAAAAGAGGCCCCCTGAGAAGACAGCGCCTGGTCTGCCGTTCGAGCTGGTGGATGTCCCCGGGACAGACTGGCCGGACGACGATCCCAATCCGGCGAAAGCCTGGCTGGACGTCGAGTCCAGGCCGTCGGACGCCTGGCAGGACGATGCGTCCGATCCGACGGACACCTGGCTGGACGATGAATCCGGACCGGCTGGATCTGGCCCGGAGGAACCGCCCGTGGAGGACCCGTTCACGATCGAGCCGCTTGCTGAGGACCCGCGCACTGCCGCAGCCGCACGCTCCGGCCTGCCGACTTCAGTCGGCCTGCCTGATGTCCGCCCCATCGCGGTCCTGCCCGGCTGCCTGTACCTGGTCGGCACGCCGATTGGCAACCTCGGCGACCTGTCGCCGCGCGCCGCGGCTGTCCTGGCAGCCGTGGACCGGATCGCGGCCGAGGATACCCGCCGCACCCTGCAGCTGCTCCGAGCACTCGGCATCCGCAAGCCGCTGGCCAGCTACCATGAGCACAACCTGCGCACACGGGGACCTGAACTGGTTGAGCGCCTGGCAGCCGGGGAATCGATCGCCCTGGTTTCGGATGCGGGCATGCCGAGCATTTCCGATCCCGGCGAGGACCTGGTCCGGCTTTGCATCGAAAGTGGCATCCCGGTCATGGTGATTCCCGGCCCGACGGCGGCCATGACTGCCCTGGCCCTATCCGGTCTGCCTACTCATCGCTTCGCCTTCGAGGGCTTCCTGCCGGCATCCGGGCGCGAGCGCCGGATCCGCCTGGCGGCGCTGGCCGGCGAGCCCCGGACCCTGATCCTGTATGAAGCCCCGCACCGGCTGCGCAAGCTGCTGTCTGCCCTGGCCGAATCTGGTCTGGGCGACCGGCGCGTGAGCCTGGCGCGCGAGCTCACCAAGCGCTTCGAGGAAACGGCCCGCTCGACCGTTTCGGAGGCCCTGGCTGCCTGTGACGAACGGTCGCCCCGGGGTGAATACGTCGTCATCCTGGAGGGCCGCGATGCCTGGCTGGCACGCTGCCCGGGCAGATCCGGCACGACGGGGGCGATTCTCGGGACAATGGACCTGATCGGCAGCGGCACGACGGGAGCGGACAATCGCCGCGCGCCAGGCCAGGATGACGAGGGGCTCGGCTGGAGCCATCGCAGGCCTGGCCGGGGCGATGGCGAGGCCTGTCCTGACGCCGGCCAGGCGGTTCCTGACGCAGAGGCCAGTGCTGACGACGGCGTCGGTCCAGCTGCGCGCGGCCTGCTGCAGGCGTTGCTGGAGCAGGGCTCTTCCGTCAAGGATGCCGTCCGTGAGGCTGCCCGTCGCACCGGCCTGAAAAAGGGCGACCTCTATGCCGTGGCGCTTGTCCTGAAGGACCGCGCCGGCAGCGGCGACCGCCAGCAGCCATAGCGACAGGCACCTGCGGCCGGCACGCCCGCCACACGGGAAATGCGCAATCCACCATCCGGGAGACGCGCAATCTACCGCCCGGGAAACGCGCAATCCGCCGCCCGGGAAACGCGCAATCCGCCACCCGGGAAACGCGCAATTCGCAGCGCTGATGCCGGGCGATTCATTCACAAAAGCGGCGGAATCCACTATAATACCTAGATATCGCGTCGCCGCCGGCTTTCCGGCCCGGCGCCGTCCGGCCCGGCGCAAGCCCGGCCGGAAAACAGGACCCCGGGAGGACACCATGAAAAAGAGCTTCTACATCACGACGCCGATCTACTATCCCAGCGACAAGCTGCATATCGGCCATTCCTACACCACGGTGGCGGCTGACGCCATGGCCCGCTACAAGCGGCTGCGCGGATACGACGTGATGTTCCTCACCGGAACGGATGAGCATGGCCAGAAGATCCAGGACAAGGCCGAGAAGGCCGGCAAGACGCCGCAGCAGTTCGTCGACGACATCGTCGGCGGCATCAAGGAGCTCTGGAAGCTGCTTGATATCACCTACGACCGCTTCATCCGCACGACCGACCCGGAGCATGAGCGCGCCATCCAGCATATCTTCCAGACGCTGTACGACAAGGGCGACATCTACCTTGGCGAATACGAGGGCTGGTACTGCACGCCCTGCGAATCGTTCTGGACCGAGTCGCAGCTGGTCAACGGCAACTGTCCTGACTGCGGCCGGCCGGTCCAGCGCACCACCGAGCCCGCCTACTTCTTCCGCCTCTCCAAGTACCAGGACGCCCTGATCCGCCTGTTCGAGGAGCATCCGGAGTTCATCCAGCCGGCCTCGCGCGCCAACGAGATGCTCAACAATTTCCTGCGCCCTGGCCTCGACGACCTCTGCGTCTCGCGCACGACCTTCAACTGGGGTGTCCAGGTTCCGTTCGACCCGAAGCATGTCGTCTATGTCTGGATCGATGCGCTCTCGAACTACATCACGGCGCTCGGCTACCCGGAACTGGACGGCGACCTGGCGCGCTACTGGCCGGCCGATGTCCAGCTGGTCGGCAAGGAGATCGTCCGCTTCCACACGATCATCTGGCCGGCGATGCTGATGGCGCTTGGCCTGCCGCTGCCGAAGCAGGTGTTCGGCCATGGCTGGCTCCTGTTCAAGGAAGGCAAGATGTCGAAGTCGAAGGGCAACGTCATCGATCCGGTCGTGCTCTGCGACAAGTACGGCGTCGACGCAATCCGCTATTTCCTGCTGCGGGAGGTACCCTTCGGCTCTGACGGCAACTTCTCCAACGAGGCGCTGATCACCCGCATCAACTCGGACCTGGCCAACGACTTGGGCAACCTGGTCAGCCGGACCGTGGCCATGATCGACAAGTACTTCCCCGAAGGCCTGCCCGCCGAGCGCCTGTCCGGGGACGCCGATCAGGGCCTGCTTGAGCTGCTCGCCGGGCTGCCTGACCTGGTCGAGGAGTCGATGGACCAGCTGCAGTTCAGCACAGCGCTGAGCGAGATCTGGCGCGTCATCGGACGCAGCAACAAGTACATCGACGAGACCGCCCCCTGGGTCCTGGCCAAGGATCCCGCCGATCGGCCGCGCCTGGCAATGGTCCTCTTCAACCTCGCGGAGGTGATTCGCGTCGTTTCCATCCTGATCCAGCCGTTCATGTCCCGCACGCCGGAGAAGATCTGGCAGGCGCTCGGCATCGCGGACGCGGCCCAGACCGCCTGGCCGGCCGCCCGCGAATATGGCCTCTACAGCGCGCCAAATGGCGTCCGCAAGGGCGAGCCGATCTTCCCGCGCATCGACATTGCCAAGGAGATCGCCGCGCTCGACGCCCTGCTCGAGAGCCAGGCTGCCGCAGCCGCCGCCAAGGCGGAGCCGTCTTCCGGGAAAGAAGCGCCCGCGGCCTGCAAGCCGGCTGCCGGAGGCGGGGAGAAGACGGGGGAGAAGGCCAGTCCGGCCGAGCCCGCCGCCGTGTCCGCGACCACCGCGACGGTCGCCGCCGCAGCCGCCCCGGCCGCGTCCCGTGCCGCCAACGAGGCCGAGGCCGAGATCGAGGCCGGCATCGCACCGATCGAGTTCGAGGACTTCATCAAGATGCAGCTCCTGGTCGGAACCATCCGCGCCTGCGAGAAGGTGGCGGGCGCCGACAAGCTGCTCGTCTCCCAGATCGACATCGGGACCGAGGTCCGCACGGTTGTCTCCGGCATTGCCAAGTCGTACCAGCCGGAACAGCTGGTCGGCAAGCAGGTGGTGCTCGTCGCCAACCTCAAGCCGCGCAAGATCCGCGGCATCGTCTCGCACGGCATGGTGCTCTGCGCCACGACGCCGGAGGGCTACCGCGTCATCACCGTCGATTCGCCGGTGGCGCCCGGTTCCACGGTCGGCTGAGCATGGCGGAACCCATCGCCCAAGCCCGACCTGAAGAGAGATTCAATCAGGAGGAGGCGTCCGGCTCGAAGCCGGACGCCTTCCTGGCAACTGCCACTGACACTGGCTCGAAGCCGAATGCCGGCCTGGCGCCTGACACTGACACTGGCTCGAAGCCGGATGCCGGTCTGGAACTGTTCGACAGCCACGCCCATCTGCAGGACTCCGAAGCCTTTTCCGCTGACGAGCTGCCGGCGGTCCTGACGCGCGCCCGGGCGGCCGGTGTCAGCCGCATCATTCTGCCGGCCTCCAGCCTCGACGATGCCGATGCCGCTGCCGGCCTTGCGCGCCAACATCCCGGCCTCTATTATGCTGCCGGCTGCCATCCTCACGAGGCCTCCGGCTTCACCACGGAGCACCTGGACCGCCTGCGCAGCCACGCCGGTCTCCGGACGACTGATTCAACAGCCGCTGCCGCCTCATCGACTGGCGCCGCCTCATCGATTGGAGCCACTTCATCGACTGGCGCCGCTTCATCGATTGGCGCCGCTTCATCGATCGGCGCTGCTGCATCAGCCGGCACCATCAGCCGCCTGCCGCTGGTCGCCATCGGCGAAGTCGGCCTGGACTACCACTATGACTTTTCGCCTCGAAGCGTGCAGCAGTCGGTTTTCGAGCAGCAGCTGGAGGTCGCCTTTGACGCCGGCCTGCCGCTGATCATCCACGAGCGGGAGGCAACGGCTGACTGCCTCGCCATCCTGCACAGCTTTGCCCGGGCCGGCCGCCTGCGCCCGTCGCCCGGTGTCTTCCACTGCTATTCCGGCAGCGTCGAGACCGCACGCGAACTGCTGAAGCTCGGCTTCTATCTCGGCTTTGACGGCCCGATCACGTTCAAGAACGCCCACAAGCCGCTGGAGGTGATCCGCGCCTGTCCGCCCGACCGGCTCCTGATCGAGACCGACAGCCCCTACCTGACGCCCGTGCCGCTTCGCGGCAAGCGCAACGAGCCGCAGCTGGTCCGCCTGGTAGCGGAGCGGATGGCGCAGGAAATCGGCCTGACGCTTGCCGAGACCGCTGCCCTGACCACGGCCAATGCCTGCCGCTGCTTCGGGCTCGATCCAGCTGCCGCA
>CAYOHO010000133.1:0-6051 GCA_964403755.1 uncultured Oscillospiraceae bacterium | reverse complement strand
TTGACGAGGGGTTTGACAGCCTTCGCCATCCGGCGGCATAATCGGGGTGCTGCCCGACAGTCCGGCGATCCATCGATCCGGCGAAGCGGCTGGCCAGCCGGCAGCCATTCTGGCCGCCGTTCCGCCCCGGAGCCTATCCTGCCAGCCGGACGCCTTTCCTGCCATCCGGCAGCCCGATTCCGGCCAGTCCTGCCTGGCCTTGAAGGAGCCATTGCCATGCCCATCGAACAGGTCCGGGACTATCTGCGAGCGTTTGGTGCGGACAGCCGCATCCGTGAATTTGACACCTCGAGCGCGACCGTCGAGCTGGCGGCCGAGGCGCTGGGCTGCGAGCCGGCGCGCATTGCCAAGACAATTTCGCTCGGCATTGACAGCCGCTGCATCCTGGTGGTGGCTGCCGGTGACGCGAAGATCGACAACCAGAAATACCGCGCCCAGTTCGGGGCCAAGGCCGTGATGCTGCGGCCGGATGCAGTTCTGAGCCAGGTTGGCCATGCCGTTGGCGGTGTCTGCCCGTTTGCGGCCCATCCGGAGGCCGAGATCTACCTGGATGCGTCGCTCTACCGCTTCCAGACCGTCTTCCCGGCCTGCGGCAGCAGCAACAGCGCCATCGAGCTCACCCTGCCGGAACTGGAGGCGTTCACGCCCAACCGCGGCCGGGTCGATGTCTGCAAGGGCTGGTCGGAAGCCGGCGCCTGAGGCCTTATAGCGAGCCGCCGCACTGGCGACACCGGAGGGCTTCGGCCATGGGTCGCCGAATGAGGCGAATATCAACGGATTGGCTACTTTCAGCCGCCATTTCGGCCGCTGATCGATATGACATGTCAATTTTGCGTCAGAATGCAAGGCGACGCAAAAATGGGGATGCTCAGGCGGAACGCGGCTGCGCCTTCCGGCTGAAAGCCGGCCTGTTGCAAACGTTATCGTTGAATCCACCAAAAATTGCGGGTCACTAATTGCCCCCAATGTAGTAAAATAGCAACAAGCAGATGCTGACAGGCATTGAACTTCGTAATATACTTATTTCTACATAAGTTGTCCCGCAACAGCCGCAGGTCTTCTGAAGCGGTTCGCGATCGCCTCAGACAGTGATGCCACCCGGCCTCCGGCCCGTCCCATTCCATCCCATCCGGATATGCCCTGCCTTCCACAGCGATCGACCGTTCCTGACAGAATCTTGAAGGTGCAGCCGCAGCCGGCTGACGAGGGAAATGCTGATGCTGACCAACACGTCCGTTCCGGAACTCCCGGATAACCTGTCGCCCTTCCTGGCCGGTTCCGACTTCAGCCAGCCGCAGGCTGAATGGAGCCGCCGCAGCGGCGACGGATCTCCCGGCATCGGCACCGATGGGCAAGACGACAGGATCTACATTCCCGGCAGCGGGGCGTCCGAGCAGCAAGCCATATCGCTGTCTGATGCCGGATACCCCGGTTCCGAGGTCATCGGCGGCGCGGCGCCGACCGATTCGCGGACGGCGCTGGAGCAGTTCTTTGCGGTCTGCCCCGACATCCTGGTGATCACGGACATGGAAGGCACGATCCTGCAATGGAACCCGGCCTGGCAGACGCTGCTCGGCTACACGGCAGCGGACCTGGAGCGGCGCTGCTCCATCGATTTTGTCCATCCGGAAGACCTTGCCGAGACGCAGATGGCACTCCTCGAGCTCCAGAACGAAAAGCCGCTGTCGCGGTTCATCAACCGCTACCGCAACAGCAGTGGCGCCTATATCTACCTCGAATGGAATTCCCGCACCTGCAACAACCTGGTGTTTTCCTCAGCCCGGAACGTCACCCGAGAATATGTCCAGGAAAAGCACATCGAGTACCTCAGCTTCCATGACCAGCAGACGGGGCTGTACAACCGCCGCTTCCTCACCGAAGAGATGCGCCGGCTCGATACTGCGCGCAGCCTTCCGGTCTCGGTCATCCTCGGCGACCTGAACCGCCTGCGGCTGGTCAATGAGGCGTTTGGCTTCGAGAAGGGCAACGAGCTGATCCGCAAGGCTGCCCAGGCGCTGCGCCGCGGCTGCCGCGCCGAGGACCTGCTGGGCCGCTGGGGCGATGACGAGTTCCTGCTCTTCCTGCCAAACACCGACACCGCCCAGGCCCAGATCATTGTCGACCGCATGCAGGGCTTCTGCTGCGACGGGCAGGTCAACGGCATCCGGCTCTGTGTCTCCTTTGGCATTGCCACCCGCGGCTCGCTGGAGGAGGACCTGCGCGAGACGCTGCGCCGCGCCGAGACCGCCATGTACGACCAGAAGGCGATCGACAAGAAGATCAGCCGCGGCGAAAGCATCAAGGCCCTGACGTCGGCGCTTTATGAGCGGAATCCGGACGAGGAGGGCCACGCAAACTACGTCAGCAGCCTCTGTCGCATGATGGCGCTGATGCTCGGCCTGAACCCGAAGGAAGTCAACAAGCTGGCGCTGAGCGGCCTGATGCACGACATCGGCAAGATCGCCGTCAGCACCGATGTGCTCGAGAAGCCGGAAAGCCTCAGCGACGAGGAATGGGCGCAGATCCGCCAGCACCCGGAGAAGGGATACCGGGTGGTGAGCTCGGTCCAGGACATGGTGGAGGTCGGCAACGCAATCCTGGCCCACCATGAATACTGGGACGGCAGCGGCTATCCGCGCGGCCTCAAGATGGACGAGATCCCGCTGTTTGCGCGTGTGATCGCCCTGGCGGAAAGCTACGCCTCGATGACCCGCGAAAATGGCTACAAGTCCAGCCTGAGCCGGGACGAGGCCATTGCCGAGCTCCGCCGTAACGCCGGCACCCAGTTTGACCCGGCGCTGGTCGAGGTCTTCATCGACCGGGTCATCCTTGACCAGCAGGGCGTGGCCTGAGGAAGCCGGGCACCTTTTCAAACAGCCAACTGAACGAACCAGAGAGACCGCCCGGTTCCCGAAAGAACCCGGCGGCCTTTTTCAGGTTTCCCGGCTGGCCAGTCCCGGCTGCCCAAATCCCGGCAGCCTATTCCCGGCTGCCTATTCCCGGCAGCCTATTCCCGGCTGCCCAGTCCGCGCAGGCTGCGCAGGGTGACTTCGAGGGTTTCGTGGCGGACGGTGGTGGCATCGAAGCGGACCAGCGCAAATACGGTCTGGATGAAGAAGCCGATGCCGAAGGCGGCCACGAGCGTGCCCAGTCCGACCGGGCCGCCCAGCAGCCAGCCGGCCAGCACGACGATCGCCTCCATGCCGCCGCGGCAGAGGCCGACCGGCAGGCCGGTCCGGCGGCGCAGGACGACCATGAGGCTGTCGCGCGGACCGGCGCCGAAGCCGGAGCTGATGTAGAAATACGAGCCGAACGAGATGATCAGGATGCCGAGCAGAAGCATGGCGATTCGCAGGATGAGCGCGGACGGCTTCGGCAGGAAGTTCAGGAACAGGATCAGGTCCATGAAGACGCCCATCAGGATCATGTTGAGGATGGTGCCGAGGCCGAGCTTTTCGCCGGTGAGGAGCACCACCACGATCAGGACCAGGCTGGTGGCGATCGAGGCCGTGCCGATGGTCACGCCCAGACTGGCGGCGGCACCGGCATGGAAGACTTCCCAGGGTGAATAGCCGAGGCTGGCCTTCATGGTGACCACGTTGCCGAAGGCGAACAGGAACAGGCCGGCAATGAGACTGGTCAGGCGTTTGCAGAACTGGATCATGGCAACTCCTTTGCGGCGGCCGCGGGCGATCGGTTCCAGGGAGATCGGCCGCTCAGAAGAACGGGACGAAGTCGGACAGGAATCGGAGGAACAGCAGGAAAAGGACCCCGATGATGACGGGCCGGATGAAGCGGGCGCCGCGGTGGATCGCCAGGTGCGAGCCGATGAGGTTGCCGAGGATGGCGCAGGCTGCCGCCGGAATGGCAATCAGGAAGACAACCTTGCCATTTGCCAGGTAGGTGATCATCGAAGCGATGTTGGAGGACAGGTTGACGATCTTGGCACTGCCGGAGGCTTCGACCAGGCCGAGGTTCATCAGGCTGACAAAGGCGAGGATCAGGAACGTGCCGGTGCCGGGGCCGATGAAGCCGTCGTAGGCGCCGATCACGAGGCCGGTCACGAACGCGGTGGGCACGAGCCGTTCGCGGCTGAGCGGCGCAGCGGCTGCGGTCGCACTGCCGAAGGAGCGGCGCGTGAACAGGAAGATGGCCAGCAGCGGAAGGGCGATCATCAGGGCGATCTTGAGGATGCGGTCGTCGAGGGCCAGGGCCAGGCTGGTGCCGCCGTAGGCGCCGATGAGGGCGCCGGGTACGGCTGCGAAGGCGGCCACAAGGCTGACCTTCCGGTTGCGGAGGAAATTGCCGGCGGAGACGGAGGTGCCGATGGCCATGGCGAACTTGTTGGTGCCGTAGGCCAGCTTGACCGGGAGGCCGGCGATCAGGTAGGCAGGGATGGAGATGATCCCGCCGCCGCCAGCGATCGAGTCGACAAATCCAGCCAGGAAGCAGAGCGGGCAGATGATGAGCAGCATGATTGGATAGGCTAGCGGCAGTCCAGGCGGCATGGGTTCCTCCCGAGAAGCGGTCAGGCTGAGAAGCGGTCAGGGCACGGCAGCGGTGCGGGCATGGCTATAGTCAACCATCATAGCACGCCATCCATGCCGGCGCACGAATCATTTCACGGGGGAATGACAGAATCGGCATCCGCCATTATGCTTAAGTGGAAGAAAGAGGTGACTGCGATGCCGCTGTCCAGGATCAGCTCCAGAATCCATTACCTGCCGCACGAGCCGGAAACGGACCGCCCGGTGCTTGGCCTTGTCCGGGGCGACCGGTTCTCCCTGGCTGTCGATGCCGGCAATTCTGCCGCCCATGCGGCGAAGTTCCGCGAGGCGATGCGGACCGGCGGCCTCGGCGATCCGGCGTTTGTCGCCCTGACGCACTGGCACTGGGACCATACCTTCGCGATGCATGCCCTGCCCGGCGTCACCCTGGCCGGCCAGCGCACCGCCGAGCGCCTCAGGACGGTTGCCGGCTGGGGCTGGACGGATTCCGAGATGGCCGCCCGTCTGGCCTCGGGTGCGGACATTGCCTTCTGCGACCGCTGCATCCGGCTCGAATATCCCGACCGCAGCCTGATCCGCGTCGTGCCGCCGGACCTGGCCTTCCACGGCACGCTGACGGTCGACCTGGGCGGTGTGCATTGTGTGCTCATGGAAACGGTCGCCCCGCATTCGGACGACTGTGTGCTGGTCCACGTGCCGGAGGAGCGGGTCCTGTTTATCGGCGATGCCGAGGGCAGCGATGACTATGACGGTGGGGGGCTGGTCGACCGCGGGCGGCTGCTGGCCCTGATCGCAACCCTGGAGCGGCTTGAGTACGACATCTGCGTGCCGGGCCATGATGAACCCTGCAGCAAGGCGCAGCAGATGATCTGGCTGCATGAGACCCTGGAGGGGCTGGCATGAGCGGAACGGTGAAGAACGAGGACAAGATGAAATACGCGGATCGGATGAGATTCTATGAGCGGCAACTGGCGCTGCCGGAAATCGGTCCGGAGGGGCAGGCGCGCCTGATGGCGGCCAGCGTGCTGGTGGTCGGCGCCGGCGGGCTGGGTTCGCCGATCCTGTATGCGCTGGCCGGAGCCGGCATCGGGCGGATCGGGATCGTTGACTTTGACACGGTATCGGCATCGAACCTCAACCGTCAGTTTCTCTACACGCCGGACGACATTGACACGCTCAAGGCGGAGCAGGCCCGCCGGCGCCTGTCGGCCTACCATCCCGACCTCACGGTGGAGACGTATACCGACCGGCTCGACCTGGACCGGGCCCTGCAGCTGTTCCCGAGATATGACCGGATTGTCGCGGCCGTTGACCGGGTGGGGACGCGGCGCATCATCAATGCCGCCTGCTGCCGCCTGGGTAGGACAATGATCGATGGCGGCGTGCGCGGCCTGTCCGGTTATGTCGCCGAGATCATCCCCGGTGTGACGCCCTGCTTCGACTGCCTGCTCGGCTATGCCGGCAAGCCGCTTGACGGCGACGACCCCGGCACGCCACCGGGCGGCATGACTGGGTCGACGGGCGGTGCAGCGAGGGCGACGGG
>CAYOHO010000132.1:0-6102 GCA_964403755.1 uncultured Oscillospiraceae bacterium | reverse complement strand
TGCCTGCCGGGCTGCCGAGAACATCCTCGCGCTCGGCGGCATCCCCGTGATCGACTCGGAGTCGCCGGATTCGCCGCTGGCCAGAATCCCCGGCGTCCGCACCGGCACATACAACAGCTGCGATGTCCTGATGTGCTTCGGCGGCGACGGCACGTTCCTTTCCGCTGTCCATCATCATGCCAGCCAGTCGGTGCCGCTGGTCGGGGTCAACCTGGGCCAGGTCGGCTTTCTGCCGGAAATCGCCCCGGACGAGATCAGCGAAGGCATCCGCCTGCTGATGCAGGGGTCCTACTCGATCGAACGGCGCATGATGCTGGAAGTGATCGCCCTGAATCCAGATGGCGACATGAAAGGCAGCGGCACGGCGCTCAACGATATCGTCGTCACCCGCGGCGGCAAGTCGCGCATCCTCACACTCGATCTGGCGATCGGCGGCGAGCCGGTTGCCCACATCCCCGGCGACGGCATCATCATTGCCACGCCCACAGGCTCGACCGCCTATTCGCTGTCGGCCGGCGGCCCCATCATCCAGCCTGACCTCGACCTCATCCTGATCACGCCCATCTGCCCTCACACCTTGCACAACCGCAGCTATATCACGCTGTCCGCCAGCACCGTCGACGTCCAGGTCGATGCCTATCCATTCCCGGTGCTGCTGTCGATCGACGGCCGCGAAGAGCTCTACCTCAGCCAGTTCGACCGCATCCGGGTCCGCCGGTCAGCCACCGACCTTCGCCTGGTCCGGCTCGGCCTGCGCAGCTTCTATGCCACGTTGTCCGAAAAAATCAGCGCCAGGGGGAAATCGCGATGAAGCTCAGCAAGAACGAACGACAGAACCGGATCCTGGAGCTGATCCGCTCGACCGAGATCGGCACGCAGGAGGATCTGGTCGCCCAGCTCAATGCGGCCGGACTCGGCGTCACCCAGGCGACGATTTCCCGCGACATCAAGGAGCTCGGCATCATCAAGACCACCGGCTCAAGCGGCCAGCAGAAGTACATGCCGCTGGAGCGCACCGGCGAAGTGGCGGCTGTCCGCCTGCTCAAGGTCTTCACGGAAGCGGTCGTCACGATCGACATTGCCATGAACCTGGTCGTGCTCAAGACGCTGCCCGGCATGGCCCAGGCCTGCGCCTCGGCCCTGGATGCCCTGCACCTGGCCGATATCGTCGGCACGCTCGCCGGCGACGACACGATCTTTGTGGCCACCCGCACGCCCACCGCCGCCGCCGCGCTGGTCGACACGCTGCACCGTGTCCGCAGCCGCGACGAGTCGGCCATCCACTGATCGGGATCCGGGGAAGGGCATTGGCATGCTGATCCATCTCCATGTCCAGGACTTCGCCCTCATCGAGCGCCTCGACCTGCAGCCCGAGGCGGGGCTGACCATCATCACGGGTGAAACCGGCGCCGGCAAGTCGATCCTCATCGATGCCATCCTGGCGCTGCTCGGCAGCCGCATGAACCGCGACATGATCCGCAGCGGCCAGCCGGCATGCCGAATCGAGGCGCTGTTTCAGGTCGCGCCCGGCCTGCTGGATGCCGAGGTGACCGACTTGCTCGAACTGCCGCCGGATGAGCCAGCCGAGCTGCTCCTGACACGCGAATACAGCCAGAGCGGGCGCAGTGTCTTCCGGGCCAATGACCGCATCGTCACCGCCGCAACCGCCCGGGCCATCAGTGCCGCCCTATTTGATATCCACGGCCAGCACGACAACCAGCTCATCTTCGAGCCGTCGATCCACCTCGGCCTGCTCGACCGCTTCGCCGGCGAACCGGTTGCAGCCGTCCGCCGGACCTGGCTGGAAATCCTGCGCGAGTGGAACCGCTGCGCCGAGCAGCTGGCCGAGCTCGGCAGCGATCCGGCGGCGCGGGCCCGCGCCATCGACATGCTCCAGTATCAGACCGCGGAGATCGAGTCGGCCCAGATCAAGCCGAACGAGGACGAGCAGCTGCAGGAGCAGCGCCGCATCCGCCAGAACCAGGAGCGCATCGTCACGGCGCTTTCCGAGGGAACCGAACGGCTGTCATCCGAGGAGAACGGCGCCGTGCGCGCCCTTTCGGACGCGCTGTCGCGGGTCGAGTACATCGGCCGCTTCAGCGAGAAGCTGGGCCGCCTGCGCCAGCCTCTGACCGAGGCGCTGGAACTCGCCCGCTCCGTGTCAGCCGACCTCGGCGACGCCCTGCAGCGGATTGACCTCGACCCGCACGCCCTGGAGCGCATTGACGAACGCCTCGACGTCCTCTACCGCCTCAAGGCCAAATACGGCTCGGACGGCGGCACACTGGAGAACGTGCTTGCCTACCACCGCAAGGCAGCGGCCCGGCTGTCCTTCCTGCTGGAAGGGGAGAAGCGGGCCCAGACGCTGCATGCCGAGCAGGCCCGCATCCGCGAGCGCCTGCTGGCGGCCGGTCAGGCCCTGCACGAGGCCCGGGCTGCGGCGGCTGTCCGCCTGTCGGAGCGAATCTGCCGGGAACTGGCCGACCTCGGGATGAAGTCGGTCCGCTTCAGTGTCCGCTTCGCGCCGCCGGAAGACCAGCCACCCTTCCGCAGCGACGGCCTCGACCGGCTCGAATTCCTGATCTCGCCCAATCCCGGCGAGCCGGAGCGGCCGCTGGCACGCATCGCCTCCGGCGGCGAGGCCGCCCGCATCATGCTGGCCATCAAGGCGATCCTGGCCCATGCCGACCGGACGCCGATCCTGATCTTCGATGAGATCGACACCGGTGTCAGCGGGCAGACGGCCCTGCGCGTCGCCGAGAAGCTGTCGCTCCTCGCCGCGGGCCGGCAGGTGTTCTGCATCACCCATCTGCCGCAGATTGCCGCAATGGCGGATCACCATTTCCTGATAGAGAAGCAGATTGAAGCAGGGAAGACACGCACCCGGCTCACCAGCCTTGATGAGGCCGGCCGGCTGGACGAGATCGCGCGCCTGCTATCGGGCGGCGCCGGCGCCGGTCAGGCGCGGTCGCTGGCCGGCGAGCTGCTGCGTGCGGCCGAGACATTCCGGCAGTCGAGAAGCAGCTGAACAAAGTCGGCCGGCGGCCGGCGGCGCAGCGTCAGCTGTACGCCGCTGATCGGATGCTGAAATGAAAGCAGCCAGGCGTGCAGCGCCTGGCGCCCGATGTGCGCGTCCAGCGGATGCGGCGTAACGCCCCGATAAAGGGTCTCGCCAATCAGCGGATGGCCGATGTGCCGCATATGCACCCGGATCTGGTGCGTGCGCCCGGTCTCCAGGCGCACGGCCAGCAGCGAGCAGTCCGCCGCCGCGAAATGGCGCAGGGTCCGGTAGTGGGTGATGGCATCGTCCCCGTCGGGGCTGACCATGCGTTCGATGATGCTGTGGGGCGCCCGCGCGATCGGCGCCCGGATCGTTCCGTCAGGCGGCTCCGGGCAGCCGCGCACGACCGCCAGGTATTCCTTGCGGATCTCGGTGCGGGACAGCCGGTAGTGGGCATGGCTGTTGCGTCCGATCAGCACGAGGCCGGACGTGTCCCGGTCAAGCCGGCTCACCGGGTGCAGGTGGCCGCTGCTCAGCCGGGTCAGCAGCGAGTCCGGCTCGTAGAGGTTCTTCGGGTGGGTCACCAGGCCGACCGGCTTGTCCACCACCAGCAGCCAGTCATCTTCGTAAACGATATCAATCGCATGGTCCGGATTCAGTTCCGCTGACGCCTGGTCAGGCAGCACGGCAACCAGGCAGTCGCCCGTGTGCACCGGATCGATCATGCGCTGGAAGACGCCATTGCAGGTCAGCTGCCCGTAAAGCCGTATACGTTTGCTCATCTGCCGTGAAATTCCGCTCTGGCGGAGCAGTACATCCACAGCCCGACAGCCGTCCTCCTCAGGGCGGACCTCATGCTCAAGTCTCATAAATCACCTGTTTTTGTGCTTTAGGATACGATATGATGACATTATACAAAAATTACTGGTTTACAGACGGTAAACTTTCCGGTATTCTCTACGCTTGGAATCATTGAATGCGTTTACGATCAATGGTATCCTATGAACTTGGGAGGTGAGTCTGATTATGGGAGCAATAAAGATGACTCATGACGAAATGCAGGCAAAGCTGGATGCCGTTATCCAGAAACACAGCAAGGAAGGCCGCAGTGCGCTGATGCAGGTCCTGCAGGAAGCACAGCACATCTACGGTTACCTGCCTCTGGAAGTCCAGCGCGCGGTGTCGAAGGGCCTTGGGGTCTCCGTCGCCGAGATCTACGGCGTGATTTCCTTCTATTCCTTCTTCTCGCTGACGCCGAAGGGCGAGAACGTTGTCAGCATGTGCATGGGCACGGCCTGCTACGTCAAGGGCGCCGCGGCGATCCTGGACAAGATCGAGCAGAACCTGGGAATCAAGCCCGGCGAATGCGCCGAGGACATGAAGTTCTCGCTGTCCGCCTGCCGCTGCGTCGGCGCCTGCGGCCTCGCGCCTGTCATGATGATCAACGAGGACGTATACGGCCGCCTGGAGCCCGACGAGGTTGCGGCGATCCTGGCGAAGTACAAGGAGGGCTGATCCCAGATGGACCTTTTTAGAGCACATGTCCTGGTTTGCGCCGGCACCGGCTGCACGTCGGCCAAGTCGCCGCTCATCATCCAGAACCTCGAGAAGGAACTGGCTGAGAAAGGCCTGAGCAAGGAAGTCAAGGTTGTCAAGACCGGCTGCTTCGGCCTCTGCGCCGAGGGCCCGATCGTCGTCATCTACCCCGAAGGCGTCATGTACTACCGGGTCGGACCCGAGGATGTGGCCGAGATCGTCGGCGAGCACCTCCTGAAGGGCCGCTATGTCAAGCGTCTCATGACCGTCTCCGAGCCGGTCCCCACGGACAAGGCAAAGAACGTTGAGGAATCCGACTTCTTCCGCAAGCAGATGCGCATTGCGCTCCGCAACTGCGGCGCGATCAACCCCGAACTCATCGAAGAGTACATCGCCTATGATGGCTATTCCGCGATCGGCAAGATCCTGACCGAAAAGATCCCTTCGGCGGTGGTCGTCGACACGATGAAGAAATCCGGCCTGCGCGGCCGCGGCGGCGCCGGCTTCCCGACCGGCATGAAGTGGGAGTTCGCCTCCCGCTCGGTCAACGACCAGAAGTACGTCTGCTGCAACGCCGATGAAGGCGACCCGGGCGCGTTCATGGACCGCTCCATCCTCGAGGGCGACCCGCACAGCGTCGTCGAAGGCATGACGATCGCCGGCTACGCCATCGGCGCCAGCCAGGGCTACGCCTATGTCCGCGCCGAGTACCCGATCGCCGTCCAGCGCCTGCAGAAGGCGATCGACCAGGCCCGCGAATATGGCCTGCTGGGCAAGAACATCTTCGGCTCCGACTTCTCCTTCGACATCGAGATCCGCCTTGGCGCCGGCGCCTTCGTCTGCGGCGAGGAAACGGCCCTGATGCGCTCGATCGAAGGCAAGCGCGGCAACCCGACCCCGCGCCCGCCGTTCCCGGCCGTCAAGGGCCTGTTCGGCAAGCCGACCATCCTCAACAACGTCGAGACGTTTGCCAATGTCCCGATCATCTTCCAGAAGGGCGCCGACTGGTTCTCCAGCATCGGCACCGAGAAGAGCAAGGGCACCAAGGTGTTCGCACTCGGCGGCAAGGTCAACAATGTCGGCCTGGTCGAGATCCCGATGGGCACGACCGTGCGCCAGATCGTCTTCGAGATCGGCGGCGGCATCCCCAAGGGCAAGAAGTTCAAGTCCGTCCAGACCGGCGGTCCGTCCGGCGGCTGCATCCCGGCTTCGCTGCTCGATGTCCCGATCGACTATGACAACCTCGTCGCGGCCGGCTCCATTATGGGCTCCGGCGGCATGATCGTCATGGACGAAGACACCTGCATGGTCGACATCGCCAAGTTCTTCCTCAGCTTCACGCAGGACGAATCCTGCGGCAAGTGCGCTCCATGCCGCCTCGGAACGAAACAGATGCTCGAGATCCTCACCCGAATCACACGGGGACGCGGGGTGAGAGGCGATATCGAGAGGCTCCTTAAAATCGCCAAAGCGGTCAAAAAATCCTCTCTTTGCGGGCTCGGGCAGACATGCCCCAACCCGGTCATCTCCACCCTGGCCAATTTCGCCGAGGAATACGAGGCCCA
>CAYOHO010000131.1:0-6147 GCA_964403755.1 uncultured Oscillospiraceae bacterium | reverse complement strand
CTTGACGAGCGCCTTCGACTCCTTCGGCACCATCTGGTAGCGCTCGCCGGTGACGACGTTCATGACGGCCTGCGTGCCGACGATCTGCGAGGACGGCGTGACCAGCGGCGGGTAGCCGAAGTCCTTGCGCACGCGCGGAACCTCGCGCAGCACGTCCAGGAACTGGTCGGCCTTCCCGGCCTGCTTGAGCTGGGAGACCAGATTGGAGAGCATGCCGCCGGGCACCTGGTACTTGAGTGCATTGACATCAACGCCCAGCACCTTCGAGTCGATGAGGCCGCTGGCGATCCAGCGCTCGCGGATGCCGGCAAAATGCTCCGATGCCTGGGTGAGGTCGTCCAGCTTCAGGCCGGTGTCGTATTCGGTGCCTTCCAGAGTCGCGACCAGCGGCTCCGTCGGTGGCTGCGAGGTGCCGAGCGCGAGCGGGCTCAGGGCGGTGTCGACGATGTCGCAGCCGGCCTCGATGGCCTTGAGGTAGCTCATCGAGCCAACGCCGCTCGTATAGTGGGTATGCAGCTCAACCGGAACCTTGAGGGTCGACTTGAGCGCCTTGACCAGCGTGTAGGCGTCGTACGGGAGCAGCAGGCCGGCCATGTCCTTGATGCAGACCGAGTGCGCGCCCATGTCCTCGAGCCGCTTGGCGTCCATGACGAACTTCTCGAACGAATGGAACGGACTGGTCGTGTAGGAGATGCAGCCCTGGGCATGGCCGCCCTCACGGATGGTCGCCTTCATGGCCACTTCAATGTTGCGGAAGTCGTTCAGGGCATCGAAGATGCGGATGATGTCAATGCCGTTGGCAATCGACTTGGCCACGAAGTAGTCGACGACATCGTCGGCATAGTGCTTGTAGCCAAGCAGATTCTGGCCGCGCAGCAGCATCTGGAGCTTCGTCTTCGGGCAGTGCCTGCGGATGGTGCGCAGGCGGTCCCAGGGATCTTCGTTCAGGAAGCGGACACTGGCGTCGAAAGTGGCGCCGCCCCAGCATTCCAGGGCGTTGTAGCCGACATTGTCGAGCGCCTCGAGGGCCGGCAGCATGTCCTTGATCCCCATGCGCGTAGCCGCCAGGGACTGGTGGGCGTCCCGCAGGACCGTCTCGGTGATCTTAACTTTGGTCATGGCTTCATGCCTCCTGTCCGGCAGCACCTGCAGCGGGTTTACTCAAGGCTGACCAGCGCTTCGCCGGCGCCGACTGACGAGCCCTTGGACGTATGGATGCCGGCAATCACGCCGGCGCGCGGCGCAACGATCTCGTTCTCCATCTTCATGGCTTCGAGGATGCAGACAACCTGGTTCTTCTCAACCGCCTGGCCGACCGCGACGCTGACCGACAGGATGGTGCCCGGCATAGGGGCCTTGATCACTTCGCTGCCCGTGCGGCCAGCCGGACCGGCAGCCTTGGGCGCCGGCGCCGGAGCGGCAGCCGGGGCAGGAGCGGCGGGAGCGGCAGGAGCGGCGGGAGCGGCAGAGGCAACAGGAGCGGCAGGGGCAGCCACCGCTGCGGGAGCGGCCTGGACGGGTGCGGACTGGCCGGCGGCCATCTCCTCGACATCCACTTCGTACCTGGAACCATTGACGCTGATCAGGAACTTTCTCATGGGGTCATTCCTCCTCGAATTCAATAAGCGGCTATGAGCATGTCGAGCGCGCTGACAAGGCGCGGACGTGTTGCAGACGGCTGGATGATCTCATCGACATGGCCCAGCGAGGCGGCAACGGCCGGAGCGGCGACCTCGGTGGCATAGCGCTCGACGAAGGCCTGGCGGGCACTGGCCGGATCGGCGGACGCGGCGATGTCCTTGCGGTAGATGATGTGGGCAGCGGTGTCGGATCCGGTGACGGCGATCTCGGCCGTCGGCCAGGCATAGACCAGGTCGGCGCCGGTGCTGCGCGAGTTCTGCATCAGGTAGGCCGAGCCGTAGGCCTTGCCGACGATGATGCTGATCCGCGGCACGGGACATTCAAGGCAGGCCTGCATCAGGGCAGCCGAGGAGGCAATGAGGTCGCCGGCCTCATGAGCCATGCCGATGGCGAAGCCTTCGGCATCGGTGAAGCTGATCAGCGGGATATTGAAGCGCGAGCAGAAGCGGACGAAGCGCTCGGCCTTGCGGTTCATGGCGGCACTGAGCCGCCGGCTCTCATTGGCGATGATGCCGACGGTGATGCCGCCCAGCAGGGCCAGTCCGGTCAGCATGCCGGGCGCATAGGCCTGTGCGGCAGGCAGGAACGTGTCCGCATCGACCACAAGCCGGACGATCTCCGCCATGCTGCCGCCGTCGTCCAGGCTGGCCGCGATCTCGTCCAGGCGGGCTTCGGTGCGGTTCGGATCATCGCTGGCATCGGCGGCAAAGGCAAAGCCCTCGCTGCTATCTGGCAGGTAGGCGAGCAGGTTCTTGAGCTGCTCCATGGCGCCAGCCTCATCCGGGGCCGTGAACGAGGCAAGGCCGGTCGAGGCGGCATGCACGGCGGCGCCGCCGATCGCGGCAACATCGACGTTCCTGCCCTCCGTGGCGGCGACAACCATCGGGCCGTTCATGAAAAGGGCGCCGCCCTTCTCGCTCATCACGACAAAGTCGCTCAGGGCCGCGGCCATGGCCAGGCCGCCGGCGCACGGGCCGACAATTGCGGCCAGCAGGGGGATCTCGCCGGAGGCGTCGCTGAGGGCTGCCAGGACTTCACCCAGGCCCTCGAGGGCGGCGATGCCCTCCTCGATCCGCGAACCGCCGGAATCATAGACACCGATAAAGGGCGCGCGGGCTGCGACAGCCAGCGAAACGGCCTTGGCGATCTTGGCCGCATGGGCCCGTCCGAGCGAGCCGCCATGGACGGACGGATCCTGGACCGCAACATAGGCCAGGCGGCCGTCAATGGTGCCGTATCCGGTTACAACGCCATCACCGGCAACCTTCTCACGCTCGAAACCGAAGGAAATGCCTCGTGACAGGACATGCGTATCCAGCTGCACAAAGCTGTCGGCGTCCAGAAGCGCATCGATCCGACTGCGGCAGACCGGGCCAATAACCTGCCCGGCTGGATTCGGATCATGCTTCTGCAGAAATTCGGTCATTCTCTCCCTTGATCCCATTCCATTCACCTCTTCGATTCCCAGTCCAGACACGGCCAGGATCACATCAGGATCGGCGCAGCCTGCATATACAAAAAATTATACTTGAGCATTTCCGGTAGATCAACTGAAAGATTAGGTCTCGGCGGGCGGCACGCCGAACAGTGCAGCCGACATGCCCAGTACCTCTGCCTCGCCAGCCGGATCCAGCGGCTCCTCTGAAACGCGTCCCGCGACGGCGCCGACCTCAGGTGCCGGCACGATTGCGGAAACCAGCTGCTCGATGGTCACCTGCTTGTCCGGCCGGTGGTTGGCGGCAGTCTCGAGTGCCTGCTCGATGTCACGCAGGGTGCCGTACATCAGCATCTCCATCGGCGGCAGCTCGGCGACGCTGCGCAGGCCAAAGTCAAGCAGGAACTGGTCCGTGGTCGCGAACAGGGACGGCCGGCCGGGTGCGTCCAGTGTCCCGGCCTCGCGCACAAGGGAGCGTTCGATCAGGCGCTGCAGGACATTGTCGCTGTTGACGCCGCGCACGGCCTCGATCTGGGCGCGTGTGACCGGCTGGTTGTAGGCGATGATGGCCAGCGTCTCATAGGCGGCCGGCGAAAGCGGCGGCCGGTGGCGCGGCGAAAACAGACGCGCCAGCACATCCTTCTGGACCGGCTTCGTGGCCAGCGTGAAGCTGCCGTCTGCTTCCCGGAGCATGACGCCACGGCTGCGGTCGCGGAGGGTACGCTCGATCATGTCGTCGAGGATGCGGCGGAGCCGCTCGCGGTCGATAACCAGAATGCGCGCCAGCTGCTCGAGGGTCAGCGGGTCGCCAGAGGCAAACAGCAGCGCCTCGATGGCGGCCGGCGCATCTTCAGGCGCGATCGGGCTGAAGGTATCCGGTTCGCCGGCCGCAGCTGCCGCCAGGTCAGCCTGGCTCTCCTGCTCCAGCGCCTGAAGGGCGCCCTGATCCTGCGCCTGAAGGGCGCCCTGATCCAGCGCCTGAAGGGCATCCTGATTCGGCGTCATGCCATCTTCCGGCTGCTGCCCGCTCGCCATCCGGTCCTCCGCCTGGTCCTCCGGCAGCAGGGCGCCGGTTCTCTCTTCCTGGTCAGGCATACTGCTTCTCCTCTACCGGGTCCTGACTGAGCAAGCGTTCGAGCGCTGCGGTGTCGCCTGGGGCAACGTCGGCTCCCGGCTCGATCAGGATGACATCGAAGGGCTGGTCCTGGCGCACACGGATGCGGTTCAGCCGCAGGAGCTCGAGCAGCGCGAGGAAGCCGGTGACCCGCTCGGTCCGGCTGGAGGCGGACTGCGGGAAGATTTCGCTGAAGAAGACACGGCTGCGGCGCAGCGCCTCCTGCAGGATCTGGCGCATCTTGTCGCGCAGGGAGACCTTGTCGCGGCGCAGGATCTGCGTGATCTTGCCGGTCAAGTCGCTGAAGCGCAGCCGGTTCTGCTCGCAGACGGTCCGGGCGGCGCGGAAGAACAGCTCCGGCGAGAGCGGCTCCGGCGCCTTCAGGGTCGGCAGGCCCAGCGCAGCCGGCGATTCCGGGGCCCGGAAGGCGCAGCCGGTGTAGGTGTCGTGGCGGCGGCGCAGCTCGCCGGCCAGCGTGCGGCAGCGGCGGTACTCGAGCAGGCGAAGGACCAGCTCCTCGCGCGGATCGGCGCCCTCCCCCTGCCCCGCCGTGTCCTTTTTCGGCAGCAGGAGCCGTGACTTGATCTGGAGCAGCGTGGCGGCCATGACCAGGAAGTCACTGGCCACGTCGAGATCGAACTCGCGCATCGAGGCCAGATAGGCCAGGTACTGGTCGGTGATCGTGTCGATCGGGATATCGTAGATGTCGATCCGGTCCTTTTCGATGAGATGGCAAAGAAGGTCGAGCGGACCCTCAAAATGCGCCATCTTCAGCTCGGGGACAAAATGCGGCTCCATCAGAGGCCGATCCGCACCGCGCTGCGCACTTCGGCCATGACCTCACGGGCCCTGACGCGGGCCTTGTCCGAGCCGGCCTCGATCTGCTCGCGCAGGCTGTCGGGGCGGGCGAGAAGCGCCGTGCGCTTCTCATGAATCGGCTGGTGGAACTCGAGCAGTCGCTTCTGGAGAGCGCGCTTGCAGGCGACGCAGCCGATGCGGCCGGCCTTGCAGTCTGTCTCGACTTCCTGGACGATGTCGGGGCTGAAGACCTTGTGCTGGGCGAACACCGAGCAGACCTCGGGATGGCCGAGATCATCCTTGCGGATGCGCGCCGGATCGGTCACCATGCTCATGACCTTCTTGCCGACCACGTCGGGCGTATCGGCGAAGGTGATGGTGTTGTTGTAGCTTTTCGACATCTTGCGTCCGTCGGTGCCCGGCAGGACCTTGGCCTCGGTCAGGAGCGCCTTCGGTTCCGGGAACACGTTCCGGCCGTACAGGAAGTTGAAGCGGCGGGCCAGCTCGCGCGTGATCTCGAGATGCGGCAGCTGGTCCTCGCCCACCGGGACAAAGTCGGCCTTGTAGGCCAGGATATCGGCGGCCATCAGGGCCGGGTAGCCGAGGAAGCCGTAGGTGCCGAGATCGCGGTCTGTCATCTGCTGCTGCTGGTCCTTGTAGGTCGGGCAGCGCTCGAGCCAGGAGATGGGCGTGTTCATGCCCAGCAGCAGGAAGAGCTCGGCATGCTCGAGCACCTTTGACTGCAGGAAGATCGTCGCCTTGTCCGGATCGAGCCCGGCGGCGAGGAAGTCGGCCATCAGGCTGAGGGTGTTGGCCTGCAGGCTCTCGGTGTCGGCATAGCCGGTTGTCAGGGCGTGCCAGTCGGCGATGAAGAAATAGCAGTCGTATTCGTTATGCAGCCTGACCCAGTTGTGGACAGCCCCGAAATAGTTGCCCAGGTGGATGTCGCCCGTCGGGCGGACACCGCTCACCACGATTTTTCCAGCCATGTTCTCTCCTTTTTGCCGGCAGTCCGGCCCGTTGTCAGTCTTGGTCGATTGGCGGCCGATGCCCGGACCTGCGCAGTGCAGCCGATGTCTGGGCCGGCGCGGTTCAGCCGATACCCGGGCCGGCGCGGTTCAGCCGATACCCGGGCCGGCGCGGTTCAGCCGATGCCGAT
>CAYOHO010000130.1:0-6153 GCA_964403755.1 uncultured Oscillospiraceae bacterium | reverse complement strand
GCATGTAGAACATGGTATCGACGAATTCTCCCAGGCTATCCAGATCATCAAAGGACTCTGACACAACCTGGGCAAAGGCTTCAGCCTGCTGTTCTGCCAATCGACAGACTTGTTTGTAGCGTTGATTGAATTTGTTTGTCATGTTCAACCTCCTCATGATTTGTTAAATATAAAAATATGTGTAAATGGTTTAACTAATTTGTTAAAATTGACATGTGCGACGCTAATAACTACCAGAACCCAATTGTGTTGAGATGTTATTGATGCAACTTGGTTTAAATACAAGGGGGACCAAATGATTAAAAAAATTACGGGTGCAGAATTTCCATTATCAAAAATTTTCAGTTCAGAATTCGACTACCATATCCCGGCATATCAGAGACCATACGCTTGGACGGAAGAGGAATCAGGGACACTCTTTGATGACCTTTACGACTTCTTTAGAACCGAAGATGACGACAATTACTTCCTGGGCAGTATCGTCCTCATTAAAGAGGATAATAATCCACACTCAGATGTCATTGATGGGCAGCAACGCCTGACAACATTAACTATTTTGCTGGCTGCTTTGGCTTCTCACTTTGACGGTGAAGTTAAGGATGCATTTCGAGGTCATTTGAGAGAGCCTGGAAATGTCCTTTCTAAAATACCGCCGCGAGCAAGACTGCATCTTAGACCTAAGGATCAGGATTTCTTTGATAAGTATGTTCAAAATATTGCTCTCAAGGAACTGCTTGAAATAGACCCTGCTACACTGGAGAACGAGGCGCAGAAGAATATCCAAACAAACACCAGAATTCTTCTTGACCGCATAAAGAAAAATTTTAATGGGGATACACAGTCTCTGATGGATTTTGGAAGCTTTATTGTAATGCGATGCTTCTTGGTTGTTGTTTACACAGCTAGCCAGCCTTCTGCGTTCAGAGTATTCTCAGTTATGAATAGCAGAGGCCTGGACCTTCTGACAACAGATATTGTGAAAGCTGATGTCATTGGCAGCATCCCTGAAGCTGACAGAGATGAGTACACAGAAAAATGGGAAGATCTTGAGGTTCAGACCACCCGTGATGGTTTTAATGATGTCTTCACTCATACCCGCATGATCTACGCAAAAATTAAAGCGAAAAGGACTTTGCTTGAAGAATTTCGTGAGCATGTGCTTCATCTCAAAAGCCCAAAGAAATTAATTGATGAAATTCTTGAACCATATTCAGATGCTTATACCGTATTGAAGAACAAGAATTATTCAGCAACAAAAAACTCGGCTGAAGTGAATAATTATCTGGTGTGGCTAAACAAGATTGATAATTCCGATTGGATGCCTTCAGCAATACGTTTCCTTGCAGAACAGAAAAATAACTCGGACTATATGCTTTGGTTTGTAAAAAAACTGGAGCGTCTGGCTTCCTACCTTCATGTTACTGCAAAAGATATTAATACCCGAATCGAGCGATATGGTCGTATTCTTAACGAAATGGATGTAAATCTCGGACATAATATTTCCAGTCCTTTGCAATCTGTCGAGCTTAATGATGATGAGAAAAATGAGTTCATTTCAGCTTTAAATGGCGAAATATACAGAATGACCTCACGACGCAGAAATTACGTCATCCTCAGATTAGATTCTTTTGTTTCTGCAGGTGGTGCCACGTATGATCCAAATATTTTAACCATTGAGCACGTTTTGCCTCAGACAGTTACCCCAGGATCTGATTGGGATATCAAATGGCCAGATGTATCTGTACGAGATTATTGGTTAAATAGAATATCAAATCTCGTGCCTCTAACCCGTAGACATAATTCGGAAGCCCAAAACTACGACTTTGATGTTAAGAAGTCAAAATATTTCACGAGCAGAAATGGTACATCATCCTATTCATTGACAACACAAGTCTTGAATGCCCAAGACTGGACTCCAGATTATGTAAAAACCAGACAACAGAACTTGCTTGATACATTCAAGAAAAGCTGGGATCTCTAATAGGGCAAATATAAGTCGCAACCTTTTGGGGGAAATTGATGCGTGAAACACAACAAACCAAGCCTATAAAAGATTTGTCAGATGCATTAATTGAGTGTAACACTTTTGCAAAGCGTGGCCATGAGCTTTCGAATGATGCTTTGTTGTTACTAAATAGGGTGGTTAGAAATGTATCTGAAAAATTGCAGGGTGAAATATCCAACCTAGGTAACAACAATTTTAATGACAAAAGATCTACCGGGAATTTGGCATCACAATTATCTTCAATACGTTCAAACTTTGAAATTCTTCCGCAACGTCTCCTAGAGGATATAAATGCAATATCAAGAACATCGTTTTCTATTACGTTATTTGGAAGAACCATGGCCGGCAAATCAACTCTAATGGAGATTCTAACCCATGGCAGAGGTGAATCTATCGGGAAAGGTGCACAACGAACAACCCGAGATGTTAGAACTTACACATATAGAGATTTACAGATTACTGATGTTCCAGGTATTGCTGCTTTCGAAGGAGAAGAAGATGAAGATATAGCATTCGATGCCGCTAAAAAAAGTGACTTAATTTTATTCTTAATAACAGATGATGCACCTCAAGCCTGTGAAGCAGACTGTCTGAACAGAATTCTTGCACTCGGCAAGCCGATAATTTGCCTTATTAATGTTAAGGCTGATGTTAATAATTCAACTAACCTAAAAATGTTCAGGCGTGATATCCAAAAGAAATTTGATAATGAGCGTTTGGATACAATTAAACAGCAGTTTTTTGACTTTGGGAAAGAATATGGGCAAGACTGGTATACCATCCGATTCGCTTATGTCCATTTAAAATCTGCATACCTTTCGCAACAATGCGATTTTATGGAAAGTAGTGATGAGCTGTATGGATTGTCTCGATTTAAGTATGTTGAGAACTTAATTGTAAGCGAAATATGCAAGAATGGTAGCTTTTACAAGCTTAAGGCCTTCTCCGACATAGTTGTTGTACCTATCGTAGACGCTTTGGAAACATTGTTTAATCAGAGTGCACAAAATAGTGAACAGGGGTCAATTCTCGTTAGCAAACGAAAAAAGCTGAAGAAGTGGACAGATGATTTTGAGTTAGACGGAAAGAGTCGAATCGAGACGTTGCTATCCTCTGTTGCAAGTGAATTAAAACGCGAAATCGCAGCATTTTCAGAAAATAACTATGATAACTCAAATGCGAGTAGCGAATGGAATAAAATCTTGAAAACTCGTAATGTTGAGCAACGTGCCTCATTCTTGTTATCACAACTTGGTAAAGAATGTGAAGAAGAGCTCCGTGAAATAAGCCGCGAAATAAAATCCGAGATTATGTTCTCACATTCAGTTTTTTCTGATAGTTCCATTAATATGCATATGCTCGTTGATGGGAAGCGCATATGGAACTGGGCTACGACCTTAGTAAGCGGAGGACTCATGATAGCCGGTTTATTTCTTTCAGGTCCAATAGGGTGGATTGGTTTAGGTGTCGGCTTGTTTGGTTGGTTGGGATCATTCTTTTTTAGTGATCATGAGAAGAAAATTCGTGACGCCCGAAAAAAATTGGAGGAAAAACTCTCTGACCACATCGACCAGATGATCGTTAAACTTAGAAAGAATATGCTTGATGTCCTGTATAACGAATTATTGAAGAAACAACTGTACCCGTTGAGCCATACTATTGATGATGTCATCGATTCTATTTTTGCCCTATCTAAAACGCAGCAGGAATTTGCCATTGCACTTAATTGCAAGCTTCAAGAGATAAATTTAGCTGTCATAAAAGAGGCGTTAGCATATTCGGGTTTCACTGGCTTGGAATGGCATATTTCAAATATTGCAAGAATACCGGGATACGCAATGATGATTGTTCTTGAAGATGGAAAACGGTTCCCGGATGACGCATCCAAAGCTTTATTTTATCTGCTAAAGGAAAAGGTTTGGTTTGTATTCAAAAAAGAAAATTTAAAATCAATGTTGTCACAAGCTATAGGGCGTGGATGTGACAGGGATACAATTAGAATCCAATATATTGATGATACTCCGCGGATCGCACATATCCCTTCCCTTGATTCTGTCGATGCGAGTACAAAAAACCGCATACGAATGGCACAACAAATTACAGAACTACTGATTATGAAATGAGGAGGCAATTGCTGTGAATGACCCCAAATCAGTATCCATTGCCATATGGACGACAAAAAGTAAAAAATTGCTCGAAAATATACGACAGTTGATTATTAAAATTGGGTATAGCGAAATAGGTATGCCTCAAGATGTATTTGAAGGGAATAGACCAGTAAGTCTTGTATTTGCAGGCCAGTATAGTGCTGGAAAGTCGAGCATTTTGAAAGCATTAACAGGCATTGAAGACATTGCAATTGGTGCAGGCATAACTACACAAGAATCCCACTCCTATGATTGGAATGGGATCGAAGTAATCGACACTCCAGGTATCCATACAACACTCCGTCCTGATCACGACGAAATCTCTTATCATGCAATAGCAAACTCTGATATGCTCGTGTATGTCGTTACACAGGAATTATTCGATGATTTCATTGGTCAGAATTTTCGCAGATTATTACTTGAAAAAGACAAAGCCGGAGAAATGATTCTGATTGTGAATAAGATGGCGGACATTGGCAATACAATCGAGAACCAAGAAATCAAGCTTAAGGACTTGGAGAAAGTAACCACTCCATATACTCCAGCTCAGCTGAGGACGGTTTTCGTTGACGCCGAATCATATCTTGACAGCCTTTCTGAACCGGACATGGAAATCGCAGAAGAGCTTAAAGAACGTAGCAATTTCGATGCGCTTATTTCGACACTAAATACCTTTGTTCGAGATAAGGCTATTTCTTCGCGAATGACAACAGTATTGTACAGGTTGTTTGAATTTCTTCAAAAA
The DNA here is from genome assembly GCA_964403755.1 of uncultured Oscillospiraceae bacterium. Lineage (GTDB taxonomy): Bacteria > Bacillota > Clostridia > Saccharofermentanales > UBA5734 > JAXGXQ01. The sequence continues at coordinate 1,256 of CAYOHO010000130.1, read as the reverse complement.
GCTATCATTGAATATCAACCATCCACGGGCGACAGCGACATAGATGCTCTGGAAGAACATCTATTGCAGGAGCGCCACATTATTGTAAACACTCAATGGCGGATAGAGACGGCTGTTAAATCAATATTTGAAGATGCGGCTACGCAAATACGTGAAAAAGGCCGGGAAATAGCTAATTCTGTTTATGATTTTGACAATGAAGCAGATGCAAACGAAGCAATTAAAATTGCCTATAACGAAGTTGATGCTATTACTAGCACTAGTGTTGATGCCATAACCCTTAAAATTACAGAACTGTCCAACGATTGCCAAGCGCAACTAGATGATTTCTATAAATCCGATTTTTCTCAATCATTGAAATTTCGCTTAGAAAGTAATTATGACAAGGGAAATCCGCTCATCGATCGGCTTTTTAAATCCGACGTTTTAGCGCAAGGTAGTAGTAAAATAATTTCGAATACAGCAGGTACAAACGCGGCCGCAACCGGGTTAAAGGCCTTTACAGGGAGCAATGTCCACCAAATGGTTTTAGATATTGGCCACTTTTTCGGGCATAGCTTTAAACCATGGGAAGCTGTCAAGTGGGTTAGAGGTATCAATGTCGCCGGTAAAGTTCTTGGCGTCTTCGGCGTGGTATTTTCTCTTGGAATGCAGGCTAAAGAAGACGTAGATGCTGATAAACGTCAGCAAGAAATGAGAAAAAACCGCGAAGGACTTCGTGCAGGTTTTAACAACGCAGCTGATGAAGCCGTGAAGTACTTTAACAATGCACTGATCGATTTCTTGGCTAAAAACTATCTTGCTCGTATCGCCCAATTAGATTCTCAGATTTCAGAAATCAGAAATATGCGTATCGGTAAATCTGAAACGTGTAAACTGCTTGAGGGTGCACAGGCTGATTGCAGGCTCTTAATATCTGACATCCATCAGAGTAACGTAGACAATGGCGCTCTCTGAGTCTAAAAAATTTTCTTTTGAATGAGATGTTCTTCCAGAAATCGAACTGACCAACCAGTCCAATGCATCGGACTTCGAAAAATTGAATCTTAAGCTACGAATAAAAGAAAGACTGCACCTTGGGGTTTTTATCCAAGTGTGTAGTCTTTCTTTGAGGCACCATTTGAAGAGTGTTGGTTAATTCATGTCATTACTTCTGCCTTTTTCCAACTTAGAAATAATAACACTTCATTCAAAGTCATTCAGATATTTCATCAGCCGTTCCTTTTCATATTTGGAATGCACCAAAGTCTGCATAA
>CAYOHO010000129.1:0-6155 GCA_964403755.1 uncultured Oscillospiraceae bacterium | reverse complement strand
GCAGCGGCAGCAGGCTCTCGACGACGCTGTCGAGATGGCGCTCGACCATCTGGACGTGGGCGCGCTCGGCCAGCTGCAGCGAATGCGGAATCCAGACCAGGTGCAGGTAGGCGCCCAGCGCGAGGCTGAGGGCGAGCAGCGGCACGAGGAGTTTCTGGCGCAGGTTCAAGGCGTTCCCGGTCGGCCCCGACAGGCCGACGGCTCGTGGATGGGCATGCCGCAATTATACGAAGCCCGCCGCGGTCGACCGCGGCGGAATGCGAAAAACCGCCGCAAGGCCGCCGCTTGATGCGAAAATCCCGCCCCCTCCCCCCGTCCTTTCCCGAGCTTTCATGTACGAACAACTCTTTCCCCGGGGCATCGAAGCCTACCTCGCCGGCGGCCTCTGCATCGGCCTCGGCGTCGCCCTGCTCTACGTCGCCACCGGCCGCCCCGGCGGCATCAGCACCTTCTAGAGCGCCGCGTGGTCGTGGCTGCTCGACACGCCCTTCTTCCGCCAGGCCTCGCTGATTGACGGCCGGCGCTGGCGGCTGATCTACGCGCTCGGCCTGCTGCTCGGCGGACTCGCCTACGCGCTGCTCGGCCTGCCGGTCGAGGCCAGCGCGCTGCCCGCCTGGAAACTCGCGCTCGGCGGCGTGCTGATCGGTTTCGGCGCCCGCCTCGGCGGCGGCTGCACGTCCGGCCACGGCATCTGCGGCATCGCCTCGCTGTCCGGCGGCTCGCTGGCCATGGTCTGCACCTTCCTGGCCACGGCGATCGCCACCGCCTGGGCCGTCACCGCACTGGGGGTCTGAGCATGCAGCGTCCCGCCCTCGCCAACGACCTGGCCACGCTGGCCAGCGGCCTGCTGTTCGGTTTCGGCCTCGCCTGGTCGACGATGATCCGCCCGGAATCGGTCATCGACTTCCTGAATTTCCGCGATCTCGGGCTGCTGCTCGTGCTCGGCTCCGCCGTCGGCGTCAACCTGATCGCCTACCAGCTGCTGCCCCGGATGCTCGGCCGGCCGCTGTGCGGCGGCGAATTCCAGCAGCGCCCGTTCACGCTCGACCGCGCGGCGCTGACCGGCGGCGTGCTGTTCGGCCTCGGCTGGGGCCTGTGCGGCGTCTGCCCCGGCCCGGCGCTGGCCGGCCTGGGCGCCGGCAATCCCGACCTGCTGATCGCGCTCGCCGGCATCTTCGCCGGCGCGCTGCTGCACGGCCTGTGGGCCGGACGACGGAAAGGCTGAGGCCGACCGGAAAAAACATCGGCAACAAGAGAGAACAAAAAGCACCCAATCTTTTGAAATAAAACAACTATAATCCGCCAAAAGATCGGCAAAACCATGCGCGAACCTACTGCACTCTACAACGCCCCCGTCCAGATGGAACCGCTCGTCATCGATTCCTCGAGACCACTGTACGAGCCCTTGATCGGCCTGGCGTACGAGCTTGCCGAGCTGTCATCGCGCATCGACGCAAAAGTTCATCCATCCACCGCACGCGGCCTGGCCGATCTCGTCGCAGGAATGAACTGCTATTACTCGAACCTGATCGAGGGACAGCACACCTTGCCGCTGGACATCGACAGAGCCCTGCGGGAGCTTGTAAAACCGGAGCAGAAGGACCTGAAAAGCCTCGCCGTCGCCCATGTCGCAACGGAGCGCTGGGCTCGCAGCCGATCGATCGGCAAGGATTCGCTGCTGCCCTTCGTTCTGGAAGCCCATTTCCGCTTCTGTTCGGCCCTGCCGGAAGACATGCTGCGCATCGAGGACGGAACGAAGCTGACGCCGGGAGAGATACGCCGCAGGGATGTTCAGGTCGGTTATCACGTTGCGCCAGCATGGCAATCGCTCGACGCCTTCCTGGACCGCTTCGTTTCCTTCTACGGAACCCGCCTCGAATCGGCCGGGAAAGGCGGCACCAGAAAACTCGCCGCGATCGTCGCCGCTTTTTGCGCCCATCACCGCTTCGTCTGGATTCACCCCTTTCTTGACGGCAACGGGAGAATTGCCCGCATCCTGCTCGATGCGATGCTGCGGGCATGCGGAATCAACGGCGCATCGCTGTGGTCGATGTCCCGCGGATTTGCCAAGACGCAGGCCGCCTACAAGGCGGCGCTGGCCGAAGCCGACCGCTCGCGCATGGGAGATCTCGACGGCCGAGGCACGCTCTCGGAAAAGCGTCTCCACGATTTCTGCGACTACGCCATCAGAACTGCGATCGACCAGGCCCGATTCATGGAGGGCATCCTCGACCTCGACAGGATCGCGCAGCGCTCGGAAGCCTACTTCACCCGCGTCCGTTTCGACATCAAGGGACGCGAAGCGCACGAACTCTTCATGCGCGCCTTCGTCCATGGCGAAATCGAACGCGGCGAAGCAGCCCGGATTACCGGGCTGTCCGAGCGGAGCGCCCGCACCCTCCTGGGCACCCTGCTCGATGAAGGCTTCCTCGAATCGGACACCCCGAAAGGCAAGGTACGCGCCGGCTTCCCCCTCCACGCGCTCGGCTCGCTGCTCCCCAACCTGTATCCGGCCGGCGATCTCGATGTCGACGTTGAACAACTGAAGGCCGAACGCCGCAGTCGGCGACTGTCGAATCCTCGGGAAAGCTGAGCGCGGCATTTTCGGTCGGGAGAACTCCAGACCCTAAACAGAAGTCGAGATCACGAAAAGCAGATCAGGCGGCCATTCGATACGGCAGGCCATCTGTCCAATGATGGTGAATGTAGCCATTGTTGAGCAACAGGCTCGTTACCGTCTGCTCGCTGACGTCGAACTCGGCGGCGGCTTCTTCGATGGCGTACGAAGAGAAATCACCGCCCAGAAAGGACGTCAATGAATCGATGGGGCACAGAAACTCTGCGGCGAAAGCACGCTGGTACTTTTGACGAGAAGTCGATAGGTCGGTTGATGCAAGCCAACGCGCTTCGCGGGTCGAGGAGCGGAGGTACTCGCCCAGGAAACGCGCCAGTTCGAAGCGTCGCCCGGCCAGGTTGCGCCTGCGCGGAACGAACTTCAATTGATGATCGTTCAGCGGTATCGCCACCGCGACAGGCGACCGTCCTACCGGCGCCGACCAGTTGGTTGTCGCTTCACTGCTTATGCCAAGCAGGTCATGCAGACTGCAGTCGGGAACCGGACCACCGACATTGCCCATCAGGTGACGAAGCGCACGAGCGTCATGAATCGCACGCTCCCAAGGTGCCCCGTGCTCCAGGTGAGCGATGCTGTCAGGCGAGATATCGGGGGTGCCGACAATTCCGCCGGCACCAGCCAGCTGCCCGATGAGCGCCAAATCCGGGGTCGCTCCCGATGCTGCAATCGCCGGCGCCAGCTCCGAGAGTGCCGCGTCTCCGATCTGGCTCTCCCACTGCAATGCCGCGTCCAGCGCCTGCTCCGGGCATTCCTCGGGATCGAATCCCAGTTCGGCCTCCAGCTTCCTCCGGCGGACCGCGTCGGGATCCGCCAGATCTTCCTGCACGAGCGTCCACAGGTGTGCCAAATTCGACCCGGCGAGCTCCTTGGCATCCAGGCGGGCCAGCACGCTGTGCATGAAGCGCTCGACGCTCTGCTGAAAGCCAGACAACGTGATCATTCTCGGCACTTCCAGCGCTTGCAGGTATTGCACCGACTGGTCCGGCATCATCGACGTCCCGGCCCACACGTGAATCGCCTCACCATCCGGGATGAAGATGACGCGCGGCCACACGAAACCGTGATTGGCTGCACCGAGTTCATGGACCATGCGCCAGTCATGGCCAGGCTGCTGCGTTGGCAAGGGCTCATGGTTGAGACGCCACCACGAACTCGCAAACCACATGGCCAGCGGGTAGGCAGAGACGAAGACGTTGTCACGCACGGTCTCCGCCCAGATATCCTGATTCCGGGTCAAGCTGATGTTGTCGACATACATGTCGAGCAGGGCTGCAGTGGCCGTGACTTCCGGCTCTCCGGATGCCGCTGCCATCCACTTCGTGTTGATGCGCAGTTCAGCCATCGAGGCGACCCCAACGATGAATCACTTCCAGCGCCAGAGGATCAGTCTCGGGCATGGGGTAGCCGTGATAGATCCCCAAGCAGGGGTTCTCAAGCTGCGCCTCCATGGCAAAACCGTGGTCAGTGACTGCCCAGATGTTCTTCGGCCACTCGCCAACCATCCGGTCGCTCACAAGGCCCTTGCGCAGTCCCGCGCGCAGCAACTCTTCGGCTTCGTCACGCTTGAAAATCCTGGCGACATCGCACAATGATTTCCCTTGTCTTGGATCGGAAGGTGGAACCAGCCCGAAATCGCCGGGGTTCTTCTTATGCTCCGGGTTGCCGCCATAGCGAGCGCGACAGCCCAAGGCCTGGAACTCGGCCATACGCACTTCTGCCTCAGCAGGCGAGAGTAGTTTGCGTTTGGGATTAAACTGGGCGTAGCGACGCTTCATCGTGTATGGGGCAGGCAATGACCGCTTTTGAGTCTACCAGCTAATTCAATGCTCAGGCCAAGGTGGATCGGTACTCATGCATGCGCGTGATTTTCGGGCTCGACGGAAAGGCGCAGACCGACCGTCTTCAACACCGCAAGCAGCGTTTTCAGCGTCGGGTTACCTTTGGGTGACAGGGCGCGATAAAGGGATTCCCGGCTGATACCCGCTTCGGCAGCAACCACGCCGAGACCGCCATAGGCTTCGGCGACCGTGCGCAGTGCAAGCAACCCGGCTGCCCGGTCATCGGGATTGTCGAGCGATTCCATTGCCGCTTTCAGATACTCGACGGCCAATTCACGATCGGCCCGCAATTCGGCAAGCTCCAACTCATGGTGCGATACCGCGCCTTCGACTCTGCTCATACCTGCCACCTTTTCCATTCCGACCGATTGTAGCTTAAAAGCTACTAAAAGCAGTATCGGCGGCCCCGAATCACCCGACTCAAGCGCCTGCCCGACTCTCCGTTCGGGGCAATCGAGCTTCGTCCGCACGCCTCAAACACCCCGCCAGCGCCGCGTCCATCGTCGCCAGGTGGGTGGAGAACCAGCCGGGCAGCGCTTCGGCGTAGCGGCGTGCCGCGGCCAGACGGCCGGCGGCGACGCCGCGGCCGAAGTGGGCGAGGTCGCCGAGCACCCGCAGGTGCTCGGCATGGTGCTCGCCGGTCGCCGGGAAGCGGCAGGCCTTCATCAGCCGGCCCTCGTTGTCGAAATGCCGCCGGGTATGCTCGTGCAACTGCGCGAACAACGCCGGGAATTCGGCATCGCCGGCCCGGCGCAGCGCGTCGGCGAGTTCGACGAACTCGCGGTGGGTGGCGTCCATCTCCGCCACCCCGAGCGCCTGCGCTTCCGACCAGGGCATCAGACGGCCCCGTGCGTTTCGCGTTTGGCGCTATTGGTCTTCGCGTCCTCGACCGCCATCGCCGGCAGCTTGAAGCGGTGGTCCTGGATCGCCTCGTACAGCGTCACCACCTTGTCGGCGGCGCCCTGCCCCTTGAAATCGCCTTTCTCCAGCGCGGCGAGATCGATCAGTTCGTTCCACACCATGCCCTGGACCAGCGGGATGAACGCCACGTTGGCGCCATTGACCGTGGAAACGAAGCCGTCGTCGATGTTCACCGTGAACAGCACGACCAGCGTGCCCGGCTTCAGGTCGGCGCCGTACTTGTCGAGCAGGGACGGGAAATGCTGCAGTTCGTCCAGCGAGCCGGCCAGCAGCTTCAGCTCGTCGCCGGCAGCCAGCACGATGGCCTGCTTGAGCACCTCGACCGGCGGCTTGCGCCGGCCCTGGGCGTCGGCGATCTCGCCCTCGCGGAGCACCAGTTCGCCGCGATAGGCGGCCCAGCCGGCGGTACTGGCGGCTTCCCGGAAATTGGCGTTGAAAAAGAGCGGTTCGTAGCGATCCAGCAACATGCGGTTTTCCTCCCGTTTTGAAAAAGTCAGGCCGCGACTGCGGCGCCGATGAACTCGAACACGTCGCCCTCGATGATCTCGAGGCCGACCTTCCTGCAGAAGCGGCGTTCCTTGTCGGTCGGCGCCGCGATGAAGGCCCAGCCGGACGGCTCGGCCGCCGCGTAGATCATGTCGGCCAGCACCATGCGCTCGGTGTCGCGGTTCAGCCGCAAGCCCATCAGCAGGTAGCGCTTGCCCTGACGCAGCGCCTTGATCTCCGGCGGGATCGAGAAGCCGCCCATCAGTTCGGTGATG
>CAYOHO010000128.1:0-6202 GCA_964403755.1 uncultured Oscillospiraceae bacterium | reverse complement strand
GCGTCCGTTTTCAAGCTCGGCATGATCTGGCCGCTGCCGGTCGAGGCCATCCGCGCCTTTGCCGCCACGGTCAGCCGCCTGGTCATCGTTGAGGAGCTTGACCCGATCTTCGAGACCGAACTGCGCGCCGCCGGCATCGCCTGCGAAGGCAAGGCCCTGTTCACCCTGGAAGGGGAATACAGCACCAGACTTCTGCGCAGCAAGCTTTCTGACCGTCCGGCGCCGCAGGCCGCGGTCGCAGCAGCTGACCTGGAAGCCGCGCCCGGCCGTCCGCCGGTCATGTGCGCCGGCTGTCCCCACAAGGGCCTCTTCATGGCCCTCAACCGGCTGAAGCTGGTGGTGACCGGCGACATCGGCTGCTACACGCTCGGCGCTCTCAACCCGACCAATGCGATGGACGCCTGTATCTGCATGGGCGCTTCCGTCGGCATGGCCCATGGCATGGCCAAGGCCACGGACGGCGCCTTCGGCAGCCGCACCGTTGCCGTCATCGGCGACTCGACGTTCCTGCACTCGGGCGTCACAAGCCTGATCAACAGTGTCTACAACCAGAGCAACAGCACCGTCATCATCCTCGACAACTCGATCACCGGCATGACCGGACACCAGCAGAACCCGGCAACCGGACTGGACATCCATGGCCAGCCGGCGCCAGCCCTCGATCTCGAGGCGCTCTGCCGCGCTATCGGTGTCGGTTCGATCCGGGTTGTCGACCCGGCCGACACGTTCGCCGCCCAGGCCGTGATCAAAGAAGAGGTTGCCAGGCCCGGCGTTTCGGTTGTCATCGCCCGACGCCCCTGCGCGCTCATCCCGACCGGCAAGGTCAAGGACGGCCGCATTGCCCGCCTCAACCGCGAGGCCTGCACCCGCTGCAAGGCCTGCCTGCGCATCATGTGCCCGGCGCTGACTGAAGGACCTGACGGCTATCCGGTCGTCGATGCCGCCAGCTGCAATGGCTGCGGGCTTTGCGTCAATGTCTGCCGGTTTGGTTCGCTGACGGTCAGCGGGGAGGAGAAATGAACATGGTCCAGCAGATCGAATGCGCCTTCTCGCTCGAGACATTCCCGGCCGAAGGCATCAATATCGTCCTGGTTGGTGTCGGCGGACAGGGCACCCTGGTGGCCGGCAAGCTGCTTGGCACCGTTGCCGCCAGCCTCGGCCTCGAGGCCAAGGTCTCGGAAGTCCACGGCATGGCCCAGCGCGGCGGCAGCGTCGTCACCTACGTACGGCTCGGCCGCAAGGTGTTCTCGCCGATCATCGAGAACGGCACAGCCGACTACATCATCGCCTTCGAGGAGCTGGAGGCCCTGCGCTGGGCGCCGCTGCTCAAGTCCGGCGGCTCCATCTTCATCAATACCGTTCGCACCATGCCGCTCCCGGTGGCCATGGGCCAGGCGAAATACCCCGAGGACATTGCCGGACAGCTCCAGCGGGCAGCCGGCGACCGGGCGGAGATTGTCATGATCGACGCCTTCAGCCTGGCTCGCGAGGCTGGCAGCGTCCGGGCCGTCAACACGGTGATGATCGGCGCCATGGCCGGCCGCTGCATCCTGCCGCCGTCAGCCTTCCGCGAGGCGATCGACACGGTCTTTCCGGAAAAGCTTCGCGCCGTCAACCACAAGGCTTTCGCGCTCGGCGTATCTGTTATAAAATAGGTGCAGGCCAACGGCGGCCCGAAACAGGCTGCCGCAAGCTGAATGAAGCCGCGTGTAGCCGCGCGAAGCCGCGTGATATTGCATGAAGCCGCGCGATGCCGCAGGATGCCGCGTGTAGCCGCAGGAAGCGGAAGCTAAGGGAACGGCCGGCTGCCGGCCGTGGAGGGAATGCCATGCTGGTGAGACAGATTTCCGTCTTCCTCGAGAATAAGTCGGGCCGCCTCGCCGAGGTGACCCACATCCTGCGCGAGCACCAGATCGATATCCGCGCCCTGTATATTGCCGACACGACCGAATATGGCGTGCTGCGCATGCTGGTCGACCGTCCCGACGACGCCCTGCGTGTCCTGTCCGACAATGGCTTCACGGTCAATTCAACCAATGTGATCGCCATCGCAATTGCCGACGAGCCCGGCCGCCTCGACCAGGCGCTTGAGACGCTCACTCGCAGCAGCATCTCGGTCGAGTACCTGTACGCCTATGTCGGCCGGCTTTCGACCGATGCGGTCGTCGTCCTGCGGGTCACAGACCCGGAGCTTGCCCTCGTGAAGCTGCAGGAGGCCGGTGTGCGCGTCCTTTCATCTCAGGAGGTATATGGCACTTGAACGATGAGGCTTACCAGCCTTTCGGCATCAGTCCTGAAATCGTGAAGCAGGGCGAGGCGGCTCTGGCCCAGGTGGCCGGCCGCTTCGCTGATATCCGGGCCATCCGGGAGACCAACCAGCTCAAGGTCCTGCATGCGCTCCAGGAGGCCCGTCTCAGCGAAAGCCAGCTCGGCGGGACCACCGGCTACGGCTATGACGATCTCGGCCGGGAGCAGCTGGAGCGAGCCTTCGCCCTGGCGTTCGGCGCTGAGTCTGCCCTGGTGCGTATCCAGATCAGTTCCGGTACGCAGGCGATCGCACTCTGCCTGTATGGGCTTCTGCGTCCGGGCGACGAGCTTCTGTCGGTGACCGGCAGTCCTTACGACAGCCTGGCTGCGGCCATTGGCCTCGGCGATGTGCCTGGAGGCCACCGCAGCGGCTCCCTGACCGAATTCGGCGTCGCCTACCGGGAACTGGCGCTCCTGCCGGACGGCAGGCCTGACCTCGCAGGCATCGCTTCCGCGCTGACCCCGAAGACCCGAATGGTCTATGTCCAGAAATCACGAGGCTATACCACCCGCCGGTCCCTGCTCAATGAAGACATCGCCGCCATCCGCGGCGTGCTGCGCGACAGCGGCCATCCGGCCGTCCTCTTCGTCGACAACTGCTACGGCGAGTTCGTCGAGATCCGGGAGCCCTGCGCCGTTGGCGCTGACCTCTGCGCCGGCTCGCTGATCAAGAACCCCGGCGGCGGCATCAGCCCTTCCGGCGGCTACGTCTGCGGCCGGGCCGACCTCGTCGAGCTGGCCGCTGCCCGCCTGACGGCACCCGGGCTGGGCGGCCATGTCGGACCCTCGCTCGGCTTCAGCCGGCAAATGGCGATGGGCTTCTACCAGGCTCCGCATGTCGTGGCTGAAAGCCTGATGGGCGCAGCCTTTGCCGCTGCCCTGTTCCGCAATGCCGGCTTCCGCAGCTTCCCGGGGCCCGGCGACGCGCGCGGCGACATTGTCCAGACGCTGGAATTCGGCAGCCCGACGCCGCTGGTTGCCTTCTGCCAGGCCATCCAGGCCGCTTCGCCGGTTGACGCCTTTGTCCGCCCCGAACCCTGGGCCATGCCGGGCTACGACTGCGATGTCATCATGGCAGCCGGTGCCTTCATTGCCGGATCCTCGATCGAGCTTTCGGCCGACGGGCCGCTGCGCCCGCCCTACCAGGCCTTCCTGCAGGGCGGCCTCAATTTCGACACGGTCCGGCTGGCCTGCCTGCTGGCACTCCAGCGCATGACCGATGCCCGCCGGCGGGAGGCAGGGGAGGCAGGGGCATGAGCGATCGTCCGCGGCAGCCTTCTGACGGGCGGTCCGGCCGCGATCCGACCGGCGGCCAGACACCCTACGGCCAGGCGCCTTATGGCCAGACACCCTACAGCCAGAATCCGTCCGACCGGACACCACAAGGCCGGGTGCCGGGAGGGATGCCTGACCGCAGATCCGCAGCGCCGGTTCAGCGGCGACGCATGCCCGCATCCCGGCCGCAGGCCGCAGCCGGCGCCATGCCCGGGCAGACGGGAGCCCCTCGCGCCAGCGCCGAAAAGCTGCGCCGCATCGAGCGCCGCAAGGCGCGCACACGCGCCGTCTGGCTATCCGCCTTTGTACTCCTGATCATGTTCCTGACGGTGGTCATGATCATCACCATCATGCAGCGGACCCGTCCGAAGCCGCGCTTCCAGTTCATCCAGTCGGGAGAGATCACGCACACAGTCCAGTCGGTTGGCCTGATCCTGCGTGACGAGGACGTGTTCAATGCCGCGACAGCCGGCACCCTGAAGCCGCTTGCGACCGAGGGCAGCCGGGCCGCCAAGGGCCAGAAGGTTGCGCTCGTGATCCCCGCCAACCGTGAAAGCGACCTGCGCCAGCTGCAGAAGACCGAGAAGGACATCGTCGACCTGCAGAACCAGCTGATGGATAGCGGCAAGGGCGCCGGCGCACGTGCCATCTTCGACGAAAGCCGCAACCAGCTGTCCACGCTGGTCAACCTGGTGCGCAGTGATGCCAGCCGCGGCGACCTGTCCAGCCTGAACACCTACAAGACGTCCATGGACGTGGTGCTTGACCAGCGCAGCACGAGGCTGCTGACCGTCGACTTCAAGGATGTCCGACTGGAGCAGCTGCGGGCCACGCGCGCCAATCTGGAAAAGCAGCTTGGTCTGGCTGCCGGCACGATCATCTGCCAGAAGCCGGGCATCATCTCGTTCCGCCTGGATGGTCTGGAGGCGAAGCTGAACACAAGCCAGGCCCTGACCCTGTCCTTCGGAGACTTCCGCAGCTACCGCGACGGTTCTGCCAAGCGCCTGACGACGCCAGCCTCAGTCCAGCCGGGCAAGCCGGTCCTGCGAATCACCTCGAGCCTAGGCCAGGTCCTGGCCTTTGAGGTTGAAGGGCTTTCAGCCGAACGTTTCCAGGTCGGCAAGAGCTATGATGTATCTGTCCCCAAGGACGGCATCAGGATCGACAACTGCGTGGTCCTCCGGTCTGAGCAGCAGGACCGGAACACCTTCCTGGTCCTGCGCACCGACCGCAAGGTGGAAAGCCTCTCCGATCGACGCGTGTTTGACGCAGTTCTGGCCTACAGTCGCTCAACGGGCATGAAGGTTCCGATCAGCGCCATCCAGGACCTGAATGAGTCTGCGAGCACTGGCCAGATCACCCTGGTGGCCGGTGGCTATACCCGCCGCACGTCGGTGAAGATCCTCGACAAGGACCGCGACTACGCCATCATCGAGGCCATCGACGGTCAAGCCTACAAGCCGGAGATATCGTCCGTGCTCGTGCTCAATCCATCAGCCATTGAGGAGGGTGAGTTCATTGGCAGCTGATCCGGACATGCCATCCACACAAGACGCGACCGGCAAATCCGGGTGCTCTGGATTTCCGGCGGAAGATGGCCTTTCCAGCCAGTTCTCCGACGGCCTGACTCCCGATGAACGCGTACGCCTGATCCGCAGCCGCTCCGAAGCGGTGCGCTGCCAGATCGACGACGCGGCCCGGGCGGCCGGCCGCAGACCGGAAGAGGTGCACCTGATCGCCGTGACCAAGTTCTTCCCGGCCGAAGTGGCGGCAGCTGCCTGTGCGGCCGGACTCCAGGACCTGGGCGAGAACCGCGTGCAGGAGCTGGTCGCAAAGCAGGAGGCGCTCGCCGGCATGGGGCTCTCGCCGCGCTGGCACCTCATCGGCACCCTGCAGCGCAACAAGGTCAAGTACGTGATCGGCCGGACCCATCTGATCCATTCCGGCGACTCGCTCGAGCTGCTGACGGAGATCAGCCGCCGCAGCGTTGCCGCGGGCATCGAGACGGCCGTCCTGCTGCAGCTCAACCCCGCTCTCGAAGAATCGAAGCATGGCTTTTCCCCGGATGGCTTCGCTGAAGCTGCCGCATCGGCCCTGAGTCTTCCAGGCCTGCGGATTGCCGGCCTGATGGCCATGGCACCTCTGCTTGAGGATCCCGAGGCGGCACGGCCATTCTTCCAGACGAGCCGGGACTGCTTCGAGACGTTGTGTCAGCTGCACCGGACCGCCTGCCCCGGCAAGCCGCTCCCGGATGTCCTGTCCATGGGAATGAGCCATGACTTTGTCCAGGCCATCGCCTGCGGTGCCACCCATGTGCGCATCGGAACGGCCATCTTCGGCCCGCGTCCGGCCGCCGTGTAATCAAACCACAACATTGCGCCGCCCCATGTTGCGACGCAATTACATCGAACTTACGGATTGCCCGAAACCGTTGCAGGCGGTTCCGGGCATTTCTATAATGAGTTCATGCCCCGTCCAATAGTTGGCCAAAGGCCGCTGTCGGGCAGATTCCAGGCAATTCGCATCCGTCGGCCCACAGGCCGCGCAGGGTGCCGGAACATGTTCAGCCGGAGGTTCCATATGGCAGAATTCATCAACAGGCTCCTCAGCAAGCTCGGTC
>CAYOHO010000127.1:0-6211 GCA_964403755.1 uncultured Oscillospiraceae bacterium | reverse complement strand
CCATGGCACGCACGTGGCCGGCATCGCGGCTGCCGTCACGAACAATGCGCTCGGCGTCGCCGGCGTCGGCAACGCCTGCCGGATCATGAACGACAAGGTGCTCAATGACAGCGGTAGCGGCGCCTACACCTGGATCGCCAATGGCATCATCTGGGCGGCTGACAATGGCGCCAAGGTCATCAACATGAGCCTGGGCGGCAAGTTTGCCTCCAATACGCTCCTGGACGCCATCAGCTACGCCTGGAGCAAAGGCGTCGTGATCGTCGCCTCGGCCGGAAACAGCGGCAACAACCGGCCGAACTACCCGGCCTACTATACGCCATGCATCGCCGTCGCTGCGACCAATCCGGATGACAGCAAGGCCAGCTACTCCACCTATGGCGACTGGGTCGACGTGGCGGCGCCGGGCTCGAACATCTTCTCGACCATGCCGAACCACGGCAGCACCTATGGCACGAATTACGGTACGCTCAGCGGCACTTCGATGGCCTCGCCGCACGTCGCTGGCCTGGCGGCCCTCGTCTGGGCGACCGGCGGCAGCCTGACCAACACAGAAGTCCGCGCCCGCATCGAACAGACGGCGGCGGAGACGGGCACCATCTGGAGTACGTACGGCATTCCCCGGATCAGCGCAGTCCAGGCGGTCGATCCTGACTATGTGGTCGTCGAACCACTCACCCTGTCGAACCTGAACGTGTCGAAGACCACGAGCACGGCGACGATTTCCTGGACCACGAACAAGCCGGCTGACAGCCGGGTGGAATTTGGTACAACCACAGACTACACAGCTTCCGGATCACCGGTCGTGGATGCCAGCCTGGTCACCCAGCACGCCATCACATTGGATGGGCTGGCCGTTGTCACGACCTATTACTATCGGGTTACCTCTTCTGATGGCACGGAAACGGTTTCGGTCACCGGCAGCTTCAAGACCAAGCGCAAGTAGCCGGCACCGGTTCCGGCAATCCGGTTCCGCCCGGCTGCGCCGCAGCCTTTCACCGATACCGCTGTGAACGAGAGCCTGTCCGGCCAGTCCGGCAGGCTTCGTTCATCTGTCGGCCAGCTGCAGAAGCTTGAGCGCCGTGTTGCGGTTGCGGATCGTGATGTCGGCGTAGATCGCGGTGCCGACAATGGTCGACCAGCGCGTGTGCGAGAACGACTTCAGCGGCGCGGACCAGAAGACCAGCTGGCCATGATGGGCCACCTGCTCGTAATCCGGCTTGCTGGCGCCGACTTCGGCGAACACCTCAGCCACGGACCGGGGCGGGATGACGAAGAGGGCGTTGTGCTTCGATTCGGGGTCCTTGCCCCACCAGTCAGGCGCATGAGCCATGGCTTCACGGAAGTCGTCGACCGGAATGACCATGGCATTGAGACTGAGGCCGAAGCGCTCCCGGATCTTCGACTCGCAGATCCGCTTGATGGCCTGGGCGTCCGGTTCCAGGCTCGAGAAGAGGACGTTGCCGCTGTTGATGTATGTGATCACATCCGTGAAGCCGGCGGCCTCAAGGATGCGCTTCAGTTCCGGCATCGGCACGGTGCTGTTGCCGCCGACATTGATGCCGCGCAGCAGAAGAATGTATCGGATCATGTCTGGTGCCTCCTCTGTGGATACCGGCCCGCCGGCCGTCGCCTGGGCCGGCCGGCCTGCGGCCTTGTGCCATCGTTTTCACGCCCGTATCCCGCTGGCTTCGCCGGAATGGCCCGGCTGCCGGAGCGGCCCGGCTGCCCGACCGGCCCGGCTTTCAGACCGGCCGATCCCTGAACCCGTTCGAGCGGGCGCCTGGTTCCATCTTGCCATAGAATGGCGCATCATGGAACCAGAAGCTGAGTCTGCCAGGACGGAATTGCGGGGAGGGAAGCCCATGGAATGGAGCTGGTTCAAGATCGAGACCTTCATCCCGGAAGCCTATCTGGAGCGCCTGCAGGCGGCGCTGAACGCCGTGGACGCGCTCATCATCGACGGCAGGTATGACACCTGCATGGCCGTCACGCCGGTGACCGGCTACTGGCGCCCGCTGGCCGGTGCCCGGCCCTTCCTGGGCAAGGCCGGCTGAATGGATTCCAGGAATGGAGAAAGCCCTGCTGTCGCAATGCGAGAGCAGGGCTTTCGATGTTTGCCTTGATGATTGCTTTAATGTCTGCCTTGATGATCGGCTGCGGGCAATCGGCGGTCGGGCGGCGCCGGCGAGGGCGGGGTGGCTTCCGCCTGGCAGGTGCTGCGGTGCAGTGACAGCCCGGCCCGCGTGCCGAAGACCCGGGATCAGATCTTGGGGATGATGGTGCGCACGTTCTTGAGGCGCGGGGCGAGGAGCAGGACGACGAAGGGCGTGAGGGCGATCGGGGCGACATCGGCGATGCCGATCCAGACGACGCAGTACCAGTAGTCGAGGCCCGTGAAGTAGGCCAGCGAGAGGCTGGTGCTGAGGATCATGAGGACGCCGAAGAGGACGGACCAGAACATGCAGACGCCGATGAACTTGCCCTTGGCTTCCTTGAGCCATTCTTCAAGGGACTTGCTCTTCAGCATGAAGTAGGCCGGCAGGGCGGCGCTCAGACCAACGGTGATGCCGTCGGCGAGCAGCGTGTGCGGCGCGATGAAGTAGCCGCCGAGCAGCGACCAGACCAGCGTCCCGATGTAGCCCGAGAAGAATCCGGTGACCGGCCCGAACAGGAAGCCGATCGTCGTGATCATGAAGGCGAAGGTGCGGAAGTGGACAGCACCCGGGATCAGCGGAATGGGGCTGCCGTAGGCCCAGAGTACCCCGGTCAGGACACCGAAGATGACGAAGAAGATGATGTTGACGAAGGTGAACTTGGGTTTGGACTGCTGCCGGCTCAAATCTGCTGTGGTCATGGCTTTCTCTCCTCCTGATAGTTGGTCCGTGCGAATGCGTTGAAGATATGCATCAGCTCCGAGACTGCATAGTCGAGAAGCCGTTTGCCTTTGTCAGCCGTGGCGAGGGTGGGGGCGCCGATGACGCCGCTCTTCGTCACGTCGCTGGTCTGCCAGCCGGCATTGTAGGGTCCGAAGACGGTGACATAGTCGTTGTCGCGCAGGCATTCGACCGGGTCCTCGTCGACGGCCAGCTCCATGTGCACCGATTCCGGCTGGATATGGAGCATCAGGGACGTTTCCAGCTCGCAGGCATGGAACACGCCGTACTTGCCCGACTCCTTCAGCCCTTCCAGTCCCTTGGCCCAGAAGGAGGTGAACCACCAGTCAAAGACAAACACGTCCAGGCCGAAGTCGATGCGCAGGTCGCGGCTGATCAGGTTGAGCATGTCGGTGTTGCCGCCGTGGCTGTTGAACAGGACCAGCTTGCGGAAGCCGCTCCGGGCGATGGCGCCCACGACGTCGTGGAGCATGGCATAGTAGGTCTGGGTGCCGAAGGTCAGGGTGCCGGCGAAGCCCATGTGCTCGTTGCTCTT
The DNA here is from genome assembly GCA_964403755.1 of uncultured Oscillospiraceae bacterium. GTDB lineage: Bacteria > Bacillota > Clostridia > Saccharofermentanales > UBA5734 > JAXGXQ01. The sequence continues at coordinate 2,779 of CAYOHO010000127.1, read as the reverse complement.
GCCGACGCGCAGCTGCGGCGCAAACAGCAGGGTTCCAGCCTCGAACGAGCCTTCGGCGACGATCCGGTCGATCAGGGCCGCGAGGATGATCGAGTCGGTGCCGACCGGCAGATGCGCGCCATGCTGCTCCGTGGCCGAGGTGGGGAGAAGCACGATGGCCGACTGCTTGTCGATGGCCGCGATCTCGTCCCGTGTCAGGTTTTCCCATTTCGCAATCATGATGCCTGAACCTCCTTGTGCCTGTCCTGGGTTGCGGGCTGTTCTGTCGGGCAGCGGATCAGCGCTGCTGGTGTGCGCCTGGTTCTAAAGCGGGCTGCCGCCGCAGGGCGCCCGGTTCTAAAGCGGAATGTAGAACCGGATCTGCAGGTAGATGGCGACGGCCACGGCGACGACGGTAAAGGCCGCGAAGACGGCATCGTGGCTGGTCGCCCGGATGATCTTGTACGATGTCCGGTGCACCTTGAAGTCGAGCTTGTAGTAGTGCATGGCCATCGAGATCGAGTGGCCCTTGCCAAGAACCCGGAACAGCAGCGGCAGCGAGACGATGATGTAGTTCTTCATCTTCGTGACGGCGCTGCAGTTCTCCACTTCCAGGCCGCGCGAGCTCTGGGCTTCCATGATGGTGGCGAACTCGCGCACGATGATCGGGATGATCTGGAAGACCAGGCCGATGCCGAATGCCAGGGCATAGGGGACACGCCAGGAGCGCAGCCCGAGGATAATCTGGCTGAAGTTTGTCGAGAGGATGACGGTGTAGAAGGCCGAGATCATCAGGAAGACGCGCAGGGCCAGCACGGCGCCCTTGTAGATGTCGAACCACTCGAGGCTGAACGTGACTGTCCGGCCGACGAGGGAGAAGGCGGTGCGGTAGATGACCGGCCCGGCGTTGGCCGTGAAGGCGCCGAGCACGAGCCAGAGCAGGAAGATGAAGAGCAGCAGCACCTTGACCTTCTGGGCCAGCACCAGCATGTAGGTGCCGATGCGCCCGACCAGCCAGATCACCAGGAAGGCCATGAACAGGAACAGCAGGGCTACGCCGCTCTTCATGAACGAGGTCAGCACGGACATCGCGATGAAGAACACGAACTTGGTGCGCGGGTCCAGCTTGTGGAGGAACGAGTCGATTTCAACATACTGCAGGAAGTCGCCCATCAGTCTTGCCCTCCCTTGGCTGCGTCCATCCGGGCGGCAATCGCCCCGACCAGCGCATCGACATCGCAGCACGGCGGTTCGATGCCGAAGTGCTTCGACAGCTGCACGACTGGCGGCAGTGCCAGGTTGGTCTGCGTGAAGAGCTCGTCCCGGCTGGCCAGCGCCAGCCGCGAGCCCTGCTCCAGCCGGACGCCCTCGTTCAGCAGCAGGATCTCGTCCGAAATGCGGAAGACCATCGGGATTTCGTGGCTGATGATGATGACCGTCTTGCCGTCGGCCTTCAGGCGGGCGATGATCCGCTCCAGCTGCTGGCGCAGGAACAGGTCCATGCCCAGGGTCGGCTCGTCGAGGATGATCACCTCGGCACTCGAGAAGAGCACGGAGAGGATGGTCAGGAGGTGCTTCTGCCCCATCGAGAGGTTGACCGGGAACTCGTCCTTCTGCTCGAGCAGGCCATACTGCTTCAGGACGTCGAGGGCGGCTTCCTCAGTGAAGGGGACGCCCTGGGAACGGGCGCAGAAGGTCAGCTCGCGCAGGACGGTCTCCTCGAACAGCATCAGCTCGGGATTCTGGAACACCAGGATGATGTCCTTGCTGATCTGGGCGACCGAGCGGCCGGCGGTTGAGGCGCCGCGGTAGGTGATGGTGCCGCGGGTGGGCCGGTAGAGGCCATTGAGGTGCTTGACCAGTGTTGTCTTGCCCGAACCGTTCTGGCCGAGGATGGCGATGACCTGGCCGCTGGCAAAGCTGGCGTCGACGTTGATCAGGGCATGGAAGCCGTCGGCAAAGGTCTTGCAGATGCCGCGGCCGACAAGGATCTCCTCGTGCGGGGCAGCTGCGGCAGCCGTTCCGGATGCCGCTGTGGGTGCAGTGGCGACGCCTTCTGCCGTGGCAGCGGCGCCCGGACCGGCAGGGGCAGCGCCTTCCAGCGTGGCGGTGGCCGTGGCAGCAGGGGCCGGCGGAATCAGGCGGGCAATCTCCCGCCTGGCGCCGGCGAGCGTCTGGAAAGGCTCGAGGCCGGGGAAGCGCCGTGCCAGCTCGCGATAGATCTCGACCTCCTGCGGGATGGTCACGCCCAGCCGCTCCTGGACATCGAAGTCGGCGAAGAGGGCGTTCTTGTCACCGTCAAACACGACTTCGCCGCCGATCAGGCCGACGACATGGTCGACAATGCCGGAGAACCAGTCGAGCGTGCTGTCGACGATCACCGTCGTCTGGCCGGTCTCGCGCAGGGCGCCCAGCACCGACTGGATCATCTTCTTGCCGTTCGGGTCGAGCGAGCTGACGGGCTCGTCCATGATCAGGATGTCCGGGCGCATGGCCAGGACGGAGGCGATGCAGACCGCCTGGCGCTGGCCGCCGGATAGCGTCGCGACCGAACGCTTGCGCAGGTGCTGGATATTGAGCAGGTCTAGGACATACTCGACCCGTTCGCCGATTTCTGCACTCGGCAGGCCCATATTTTCAATGCCAAAGGATATCGCATCCTCGACGCCATAGCCGAAAAGCTGGTTCTCGGGGGACTGGCTGACGACCGAGATCATGACTTCTTTCGCGACTGCAAAAGACCCCTCGAAAATGCCGTTCGGCATCAGGGTGGGGATGACGCTGCTCAGGATGCTGACCA
>CAYOHO010000126.1:0-6271 GCA_964403755.1 uncultured Oscillospiraceae bacterium | reverse complement strand
AATTCAAACCGACTCAGGAGAGAGGTAGAAACAGATGAAGGTAGTCGCTTTCAACGGGAGTCCACGCAAGGAAGGCAACACAAACGTGGCCATCACGCTGGTGGCAAAGGAACTGATCGCCCAGGGCATCGAGGTCGAGATCATTCAGGTCGGCGACAAGACCCTGGCCGGCTGCCGGGCTTGCGGCGCCTGCGGCCGCAATCGCGACGAGCGCTGCATCACGGACGATGAAGTCAACGGCTGGATCCAGAAGATGAAGGAGGCCGACGGCATCATCATCGGCTCGCCGGTCCACTATGCCAACGTCGGCGCGACCATGAAGGCTTTCCTTGACCGGGCCTTCTATGTTGGCGCCAACCAGGCCCTGTTCCGCCACAAGGTCGGCGTCGCCGTGGTGGCCGATCGCCGGGCCGGCGCCCTGCCGGCCTTTGACCAGCTCAACCACTACCTGCAGTACGCCGAGATGCTCATCCCCAGCTCCAACTACTGGAACGTGATCTACGGCCGGCTGCCTGGTGAGGCGCTTCAGGACGAGGAAGGCGTGCAGATCATGCGCGTGCTGGGCCGCAACATGGCCTACCTGCTGAAGCTGGTCGAGCATGGCAAAGGCCAGATCGAACCGCCCGCCCACGAAAAGAAGATCCTGATGAACTACATCCGCTGACAGCTGCCCAACGGCCGGCGGCTGCCCGTTAGTGCCGCCGCCGGCTTTTCGGCACCGGGCGGCTGTCGCCTGCCCGGTGCTGTGTGGCAGCTGGCTTTGGCAAAGGGCGGCTGTCGGCTTTGGCACCGGGCGGCCGCCGGCTGCCCGGTGCTGCGTGGCAGCTGGCTTTCACTGCGTTTGGCAAGGGATTGTAAACGAGGTTCCGGCATGATGAGGCGAAACACGTTCCGCTGGCTGGTATCGGTCATTGTGGTCCTGTCACTCTGCCTGACGGCTTCGGCTGCCGCCTATGGTTCCCTGCAGCTGCACTATCGTCAGCTGGCTGACGAGCTGGCACGGACGGCCAGCAGTTCGACTGCCCAGACATCCCCGGCCCTCTCGCCAGCGCCATCGCCGGATCTGTCGCCAGCGGCTTCCCCTTCCCCATCGACGACACAGGCGACCGGTTCTGCCGCGGCAACGACAGCAGAGTCCACGGCTGCGCCTTCGCTCACGCCAGCCGTCACGCTTTCGCCAGCCCCATCGATCACGCCATCGGTCACTCCTCCAGGCGCTCCATCCCCGACGCCCGGTTCTGCGGCCGCCTGGGCCGAGGCCAACCGCCTGCTGCAGCAGCAGCTGGCCGCTGCCCTGACCGGTGAGCTGACTGCGGCTGCCCATGACACGAGCCGGCTGGAGAACCGGGCGACCTACGGCATCCAGCCAGTGCAGAAGTTCGTCTACCGCACGTTCGATGACGGGCCCTCATCCTACACGCCGCTGGTTCTCCAGATCCTGAAGCGGAACCAGATCAAGGCCACCTTCTTTGTCGAGTATTTCCCGGAGCCAGCCTATTTCCGCCAGATCGCGGCTGATGGCCACACCCTGGCGCTGCACTGCTATGCGCACGACTATGCGCAGCTGTATGCCAGCGATGCGGCCTACTTCGCCGATCTCAAGCGCATTTCCGACTACGTCTGGGACATCACCGGGATCGATTCCCGGATTGTCCGGCTGCCCGGCGGTTCGAGCAACACGATCAGCCGCAACTACAGTCCGGGCATCATGACCCGCATTGTCGCCAGCCTCAGCCGGCAGGGCTACGTCTATTTCGACTGGAACGCCCAGGCCATGGATGCAACCACACCGGGCATCACGCCGGATGCCATCCTGCGGAACGTCGAAAGCTTTACGATGCTCAACGGCAGTGCGAAGCCCTTCATCATCCTCCTGCTCCACAACGGCAAGGACGAACCGACCACGCCGGACGCGCTGCAGTCGATCATCGACTATTACCGCCGGCTGGGCTATGCCTTCGCCCCGATCACGGAAATGACGCCGACTATCCACCAGCCGGTCCAGAACTAGAAAATTGATGCCATTTTTTATGGAAAACTGCCGCAACAACTGATACCATGTAGGGCGTGAAAAAGCGGCGGCGCTGCCGGCAAGCGCACGGACGCCGCCCAAGCCGGTCAGTGGAGGCGGTCTGCCATGAATGTACTGGAAAAGCGCATCCGGGAAATCTTCCGCAAGACATTCGGTTTCCGAACCCTGAAGACAGCCGCTGGCGCCGCGCTTGCGGTCCTGATCGCGCAGGCCATCCACCTCGACTATGCCGTCAACGCCGGCATCATCGTCATCCTGAGTGTGCAGCAGACCAAGAAGAAGTCGCGCGACCTGGCCATCATGAGGGTCGGCTCGACCATCCTGGCCCTGGCGATCGGTTCGCTCGTGTTCTCCGTCGTCGGCTTCTCCGCCCTCGCCTTCGGCATCTACCTGCTGCTCTTCATCCCGTCGGCGGTAAAGCTGAAATTCAACGACGGCATCGTGCCCTGCTCCGTGCTTGTGTCCCACCTGCTGGCGTCTCGGTCGGTGGCGCCCGACATGCTGCTCAACGAGCTGATGCAGATGCTCATCGGCGCCGGCATTGGCTTTGTCCTCAACTACTTCATGCCCAGCCTCGAGGCCGCGCTCGAGAAGGATATCCGGCAGATCGATGCCCTCATGCGCAGCATCCTGCTGGACATGGCGGAAAGCCTGCGCCAGCCGTGCCTGCCGCTCAACGCCGACCTCTTCGGCGAACTGGAACCGGCGCTCGAGGCTGGCTACGCCCGGGCTCTCCAGGATGCCGAAAACCGGATGAGCCGCGACAAGACCCGCTACATCCGCTACATGGAGATCCGCGACCGGCAGATGGAGATTCTGCGCTACATGCGCCGCTACTTCAACCGCCTCCGCGAGCCATGCGGCTTCGGCGACCTGGCAGCGACGCTGACCGAAGAGATCGCCGGCCATTTCAGCGACCTGATCGTTCCAGATGCGGTCATTGGCAAGTTCCGCCAGTCCCGCGAACAGATCCGGACCATGGAGCTCCCCGGCACCCGCGACGCCTTTGAAAGCCGGGCGACCCTTTTCGAATACCTGAATGACCTCGAGCATCTGCTCGAAGTCCGGGACATGGTCGCAGAAGAAGCGAACGCACCGGAAGAGCCGCTCGGCACGGCCAGTCCGTCCACGCCCTGATTGTTTCTAGTCCGTCCACTCCCGGATTCCGTCTGGTCCCATTGAGCTGGGATTCCGGCCTGACTTGCTGCGCTCTGATTGCGTTCAGTCCGTCCATTCCCGGATCGAGCGCTCCAGCTTCTGGCGCTGTGACTCGTCCGGATAGGCCTGCACGAACAGAGCCTGCAGGTCTTCGTCTGTCAGCGTGGCAAAGAAGGCGTCATCCGCGTCGGAACCGATTTCCTCGTAATGGCTGGTCAGGATCTCTTCCATTTCGCTTCGCGTCAGCATCTTGAACCTCCTTGCGACTGGACTTGGCCGGCCTTATGGCCGGTCGGCCATCTGGCCGGCCATCTGGCTGGCCAGATCTGACTGGTCATGGCCTGGATCCGGAATGCCTGGAGAGCGTGGCCCTTGAGGCCGGCCAGTGATCTCGGCCGCGTTGGCCCGGTTTCGTCTGGTCGACAGTGTCTAGACCAGGATGCGGCCGCCGTCGAGCGGCAGGATGACGCCATTGCAATAGTTGTCCGCTTCGGCCAGGAAGAGGATGGCGGCAGCGATGTCGGCCGGCACAGCAACCCGTCCCAGCGGGATCGCCCGGCCGGCGTCGGCGACTGCCTTCTCCGGCTCAAAGCCAGGGCGCGTCTCGTTCCAGCGCGTCAGGTCAACATAGCCTGGCGCGACGCAATTGACGCGGATATGCGGTGCCAACGTCACGGCGAGGCACTGGGTCAGCTGGATCAGCGCCGCCTTGGACACGGAGTAGGGCATCGAACTGCCCATCGGCCGCAAGCCCGAGACGGACGAAAAGTTCACAATCGAGGGGGCCGAGCGCGACTTCATCCACTTGGCGGCCTCCCGGCAGCAGAAGAAGGTTCCCTTGACATTGGTGTCATAGAGGCGCGTCCAGACAGCATCGTCGGCCGCCTCCAGGTCATGGAACGGAATAAAGGCGGTGATGCCGGCGTTGTTCACCAGGACATCGATGCCGCCGAAGCGTTCGCCGCAATCGGCGAACATCTGGCGGACGTCGTCCTCGAGCGACACGTCACAGCGGTAGACCAGGCCGTCACCGCCGAGCGACCGGATCCGGGCCAGCGTATCCTCTGCCTCGGCCTCGGACTTGCTGTAGTTGACGATGACGAATGCACCCTCGCGCGCAAAGGCGCAGGCCGTCTCGCGGCCGATTCCGACCGCCGCGCCTGTGACCAGAACGATCTTGCCCTCGAACCGCATGACTTCATCCTCCCTCAGCTGATCGGCCATCTTCCATCAATTCCATCCTACGCCTGACTGCCGGCTGTCGGCAAGCCTTGCCAGTTTCGCCTGCCATGCGATAATGGAAGGAAGCGTCTGCATCATGAAAAGGGGTACCTGTGATGAGCCATGCACTGAACAAGCGAAGCGACATTCCCGAAGAGCTGACCTGGAACCTGGGCGATCTGTTCCCGGACGAGGCAGCCTATCTGAACGCCCTGCAGGAACTGGACGAGCGCGCAGCCCGCATCGAGGCGGACTACAAGGACGCCATCGCCGGGACACAGGATCCGGCCATGGTTCTGGCCGCCATCCGTGACCAGGAGCAGTTCGACATCCTGGCCAGCCGCGCCGGCAACTATGCCAGCCTCGCCTTCTCGGTCGACATGACCGACGAGGCAGCCACAAACCGGTACCTGACCTTCCAGACCCGAATCGCCGGGCTGGCCAGCCGCCTGTCGTTCCTCTACAGCGAGCTGATGGAGACCGCCGAGGACGTCCTGGCGCAGGCCAGCGCCCGCGACGGCGCCTACAGGAGCTACATCGACGACATCTGCCGCCGCAAGCGCCACAAGCTGGGCGCGGAGTCAGAGAAGGTCCTGGCCGCCCTCTCCCCCGCCCTACAGCTGCCCTACACAGTCTACGAGCAGACCAAGCATGCGGACATGGACTTCGGCACATTCGAGGCCAATGGCACGACCCACCCGCTCAGTTTCGTCCTGTTCGAGAATGACTACAACCTCGAAGCTGACACGGCGGTCCGGCGCGCTGCCTTCGACGCCTTCTCGAAGACGCTGGCGCGGCACCAGAACACCGTCGCCGCCATCTACAACGGTGAGGTCCAGAAGCAGAAGACGCTGTCGCGGCTGCGCGGCTACGACTCGGTGTTCGACTACCTGCTCGACGACCAGAAGGTCGACCGGGCGCTCTACGACCGCCAGATCGACGTCATCATGACCGAACTGGCACCGCATATGCGCCGCTACGCCCGGCTGCTCCAGCAGTCGGCCGGCCTCGAGCGCATGACCTTTGCCGACCTCAAGATCTCGCTCGATCCAACCTATGACCCCAAGGTCAGCATCGAGGACTCGAAGCAGTATATCTCAAGCGCCCTAAGGGTGCTCGGCCAGGACTACCACGACCTGGTCATGCGCGCCTATGGCGAGCGCTGGGTCGACTTCGCCCAGAACATCGGCAAGTCGACCGGCGGCTTCTGCAGCTCGCCCTACGGCACGCACGGCTACATCCTGCTCTCGTGGCTCGGCCGGCTGCACGAGGTGTTCACCCTGGCCCATGAGCTCGGCCATGCCGCCCACTTCATGCTCGCTGCCGCCGGAAACCCGTACAACGCCTGTGAGCCGTCACTCTATGCCGTCGAGGCACCGTCAACCTGCAATGAGCTCTTCCTCTCCCACGACCTGCTGCGCCAGAATCCCGACCCGCGCTTCCAGCGCTGGGTCACGGCCTCGATGCTCCAGAACACCTACTACCACAACTTCGTCACGCATCTGCTCGAGGCAGCCTACCAGCGCGAGGTGTACCGCCGGGTCGATGCCGGCGAGTCGCTGCAGGCCGGCGACTTCAGCGCCATCAAGCGCGCCGTGCTCGAGCAATTCTGGGGCGACGCCGTCGAGATCAACCCGGGCGCCGAGCTGACCTGGATGCGCCAGCCGCACTACTACATGGGCCTCTATTCCTACACCTACAGCGCCGGCCTGACCATCGGCACCGAAGTCAGCCGCCGCATCCTGCGCGAAGGCGAACCCGCCGTCCAGGACTGGCTCAAGGCCCTCAAGGCCGGCGGCACCGTCACCCCCGTCGAGTTCGCCGCCCTTGCCGGCGTCGACATCACCACCGAAGCCCCCC
>CAYOHO010000125.1:3458-6284 GCA_964403755.1 uncultured Oscillospiraceae bacterium | reverse complement strand
CCGTGCGCCTCCAGGGCCTGCCGGTAGGTCTCGATCAGGCGGGAAAGGCTGATTGTCTGGTTGGCGGGGCTGGTCGACGGCAGGCAGACGTCCGGCCGGCCAGTGAGCGGCAGGATATGGCGCTCGTACATCTCATGGGCCTTCTTGCCGGTCGTGAAGATGCCCTGGATCGGGGCGGTTTCAAGAATCGGCCGGATATCGTTGGCAATCGGCTCGACGATCGAGCTGTCGGCGGCGCCGCGGATCTGGCAGCTGGCGACCGTATCCCAAAGCGCGATATGGTGGTGCTGCAGAAAGCGAAGCCGTTCCGCACGTCCCTGCGGCGCCGGCTCGCCCTTCACGGCAGCCAGCACCGTCCAGAAGCGGTTCTGGGGATGCATGTAGAAGAAATCTGCCGCACGCGACTTCGGTGACGGCATCGTGCCGAGGATGAGGATGACCGAATCGGCATCATAGACCGGGTCGATGGTGTGGATGATGCGTTCTTCCTGTCTGTCCGCCGGCTTTCTGGCCATGACTGCCTCTTTCCCGCACCGGTCGTTTCTGGCGCGCTGGCTTCATTATAGCAAGTGAAAAAAATCGCTTCCATCCGCTGCTGCCGGAATCCTCGATGCGTCCGCCAGCCACCGCCAAACCCTGCCGGTCTGCTGGGACGGCGAACGCGGCAGCATGCCCGTCCTGAGAGGGGGCGCTGAAAATCACCTCATTGCATCGATTTGGGCTGTATCGGGTTGCGGTGCGGCAGGCGACCTGCTAGCATGAGGGGGAGTGTACCGTCCAGCGGCAGCCCGCCGGTGGCGTCGGCACCAGCTTCTGAACTGCACCGGATCCAAACTTGCGATTGAGAATGGAGTGAACAACGTGTCGAAAAACTGCATCAGCTGCCATCATGAAATTCCCGATGACGCCCGGTTCTGCAACAATTGCGGCGCCCAGCAGCCTTCCGGCCAGCAGGGCGCTGCCCAGCCTCAGGGCGCCTACCAGGGCCAGAACGCCGGCCAGGGCCAGAATGCCAGCCAGGGCACCTACCAGGGCCAGGGAAGCGCGCCGCACGCGAACGAAGTCTTTACGGTCGAGGATGTGGAGCGTAACAAGGTCATCGCCGCCTTGGGCTACATCATCTTCTTCCTCCCCCTCATTGCCGCGCCCGAATCGCCGTTCGCCCGCTTCCACGCCAACCAGAGCCTGCTCCTGCTGATCCTCTCGGTTGCCGGCAACATCATCCTCAGCGTCATCCCGTTCATCAACGTCGTCCTGGCGCCGCTTTTCTCGCTTCTCTGCTTCGTGCTCTTCATCATGGGCCTGGTCAACACGCTCAACGGCAAGGCCCGTGAGCTCCCGGTCATCGGCCAGTACCGCATCATCCACTGACCCGGCGAGGAAGACAACATGGCAAATGAAACCTGCCCATCCTGTGGCACGAACCTCGAGCCTGAAGCCTCTTTCTGCCGCAACTGCGGTGCTGCTGTCCTGAAGGGCGCCTCCGGAGCCCGGACGGAAGGCGGAGCCGCTCCGGCATTTGGCGGCCAGGCCAGCCCGCCCGGCCCATCGGGCCCGAACCAGACCATCCGGACCGAAGGCTATGCCTATGCCCAGATGCCGCTCTCAGTCAATGAGGACACGGCGCCGCTCAGCGTCGGCCAGTACCTGCTGATGCTGATCATATCGGCGATCCCGATGGTCGGCCTGATCATGCAGCTGGTCTGGGCCTTCGGCGGCGCCACCAACGTGAACCGCCGCAACTTCGCCCGCGCCGGCCTGATCCTGTCGCTCATCGCCATTGTCCTGGCCATCATCTTCGGCGGCCTGATGATCGCTCTCATGGCCATCGTGCGCGACAACTACAGCCGCTTCTGAGCCACAAGCCGCAAACGCGCAGCCCTTCGGAACGCCGCGTCTGGCAGCCGCAAGCGGACCCACGCACCAGCAAGGGGCCGTCTATGGAGATCCAGTCAGGACCCGTACCGATGATCACCGAGTCACAGGGCGAGCAGTTCCTGAGGGAGAACCCGCTCGCCCTCGCCTACTTCAGCCTGGATGCCTGTGGCGTCTGCCATGCGGTGCAGCCGCGGCTGCTGGAGCTGGCCGAACGCTTTTCCGTCCCGGTGCTGATGATCTCGATCACACAGCAGAAGATGTTCTCCGCCCAGCATTCGGTTTTCACAGCGCCGACCATCCTCATCTACCACAACGGACGTGAGATCGGTCGCGAAAGCCGTTTCATTGACTTTCGCCGCATCACCCATACCCTCTCCGCCGTGCTTGATCTGCCAGAAGTCGATGAGCCTGAACCGGACGCCCGGGAAGACGACGAACAGATGCCCGCTGGCTCCCAGCCGTGATCCGCTGATCCTGGCGGAGCCAGCCGAACCCCCGAATCCAAATAAAAAAGGCCAGGAACGCAGTGCGCTCCTGGTCTTTGCCATATCAGGGCTTCCAAACCGAAAAAGGTTTACTCCTTGTCCGACTCTTCCTTCTTCTTGCGGCCGAGAAAGGTTCCGGCTACGCGCGGTGACTTGTAGTAGGCACCACTCTCACGATCCGGGCGGTCGCCGTCATCCCGGCGCGGCGGCCGGGAATCGTCTGCCGGACGGCGCTCGCCATAAGGCTTGCGCTCGCCGTACGGTTTGCGGTCGCCAAAGGGCTTGCGGTCGCCGAAAGGACGTCCGCCTTCACCGCCGGCCGGGCGCTCGCCGAAAGGACGGCGCTCGCCGAAAGGCTTGCGTTCACCGAAGGGCTTGCGCTCGCCGAAGGGACGTCCGCCTTCACCGCCGGCCGGGCGGTCACCGTAGGGCTTGCGCTCGCCATAGGGCTTGCGCTCACCGT
>CAYOHO010000125.1:0-3358 GCA_964403755.1 uncultured Oscillospiraceae bacterium | reverse complement strand
CACCACCGGCCGGGCGGTCACCGTAGGGCTTGCGCTCGCCATAGGGCTTGCGCTCGCCATAGGGCTTGCGCTCACCATAAGGACGTCCGCCTTCACCACCGGCCGGGCGATCGCCGTAGGGCTTGCGATCACCATAGGTCTTGCGCTCTCCGTAAGGACGTTCGCCTTCACCACCGGCCGGGCGGTCACCGTAGGGCTTGCGCTCACCATAGGGCTTGCGCTCACCGTAAGGACGTCCGCCTTCACCGCCAGCCGGGCGGTCACCGTAGGGCTTGCGCTCCCCATACGGCTTGCGCTCGCCATAGGGCTTGCGCTCGTCACGGTCAGAGCTGCGACGCGGGGCGGCCGAGCCGGCACCGGGCTGGTCTTCGGTCTTTTCGACACGGACAGGACGACCGTTGATGGCCTTGTGGTCCAGTCCAGTCAGGACCTTGTTCACGGAATCGGTTGGCACATCGACAAAGCTGTAGCGGCCGAAGATCGAGATTGCGCCGATCTGGCGGCCGAGCATGCCAGCATGGGTGCAGATGGCCTGGACAATGTGCCGGGGCTCAACCTTGTCGTCCTTGCCAACATTGAGGAAGAGGCGGGACATGCCCGGCTCGAGCTGCTTGTTGAAGCGGGAGCGGGTACGCTCACCAGATTCGCCGGCTGCCCGTTCCGGATGATCCGGCTCTTCGTCAGACTCCGTCTCCAGCAGGCTGGCACCTTCATCCTCGTCCTCTTCGCCGCTGCGGAAATAGGCGTCATCGTCCTCATCATCCAGCTGGTCGGCTTCTTCGCTGGTCAGGGCGGCATAGAGCGGCTCTTCGGAAGGCGCCGCCTCGGCAGCAAGGACCGGCAGCGCAACAGCAGCCGCCTGTACGGCAGTGGATGCTGCGGTTGTCTCGGCAGCAGCCGGTTCGGCGGCTTGAGCCACAGCCGGGACAATGGACACAGGTTCAGCGGCAGCTGGCTCGACAGCAGTCGGCTCGACGGCGGTCGGCTCGGCAGCAGCCGGTTCAGCGGCCGCCGGCACAGCCTTGGCAGCAGCCTTGCGGCGGGTTGCCGGCTTGGCCGGGACGGGTGCAGCCTGAACATCGGCTGCTCCGGCGGCTTCAGCGACAGTGACCGGCGCTTCAGCGGCGGTGACCGACGCTTCAATGACGGCGGCTGGTGCTTCTGCGGCAGCGGCCGGTTCTGCGATCGTGACGACAGCCGGTTCCACGACGGCAGCGGCGGCCGGTTCCGCAGCAGGCGCGGCGGGCGTCTCGGCCAGGACGGCCGGAACTTCGGCGGGGACAGCCGGTGCCTCGGCACGGATGGCGGGCGCCTCGGCCGGGGCAGTGGCACGGCTGCGCGGCTGCACCGGGGTCTGTCGGGCGGCACGGCGGCGGGCGATCATTTCTTCATAGGGAAGAACCGGCTCGATCTCGACCCCGGAGGCGGCCTCGAAGGCAGCGCCCATCGCCAGGCGCAGCATGGCGGCGGCCACATCGGCGGTTGTGTAGTAGACATTCTCGGGCGAGGTCACATTCAGTCCATCGGCGAACTTTTCGACGTAGTTCAGATACGTGTCGAGGTCGCCCTGCTCGAGCTGCTCACGCACATCGTCCAGGATCGAGGCGACGCGGCTTTCGGTCACGTCCATCAGGGTCGGCGGCTGGGCCCGCATGATGTTGCTCTTGGCAAAATGCTGGATGTTCTTGAGATCGAAGATCTCACGTCCGACGACAAAGGTGTACGACTTGCCCGTCTTCCCGGCGCGGCCGGTGCGGCCGATTCGGTGGACATAGTATTCAGCGTCCTGGGGCAGGTCGAAGTTGATGACAACCTCGATGTCCTCGACATCGATGCCGCGGGCAGCCACATCGGTGGCAACCAGCAGGTCGACATCGCCGCTGCGGAAGCGGTTCATCACCCGGGTGCGCATCATCTGCTTCATGTCGCCGTGGAGTGCCTCGGCGGAATAGCCGCGGGTCTGCAGCTTTTCGGTCAGCTCGTCGACCTTCTTCTTGGTGTTGCAGAACACAAGCGCCAGCTTGATGCGCTCGGCTTCGATCAGGCGGCTGAGAACCTCGATCTTGTTCGACTCGCGGACCTCGATGTAGAACTGCTCGATGTTGGCGACCGTCATCTGCTTCGCGGAGATCCGAACATGCAGCGGTTCGCGCAGGTACTTGTCGGTCAGCTCGACGATCGAGCGCGGCAGCGTCGCCGAGAAGAAGACCTTCTGGATCTCCTCCGGGCACGAGTCGAGGATCGTGTCGATGTCTTCCTTAAAGCCCATGTTGAGCATTTCATCGGCTTCGTCGAGGACGATCCCGTGCAGTTTGTCGAGGCGGATCGTCTTGCGGCGCATGTGGTCCATGACGCGGCCCGGCGTGCCGACGATGATCTGGGGCTTCTTCTTGAGCGCGAGGATCTGGCGGTCGATCGGCTGGCCGCCGTAGACCGAGAGGATGCGCACGCCTTCCTTGTACTTGCAGATGTCGTGCAGCTCGTCGGCGATCTGGATGGCGAGCTCGCGCGTCGGCGAGAGGATCAGGTACTGGATGTGATGGTCGTCCGGATCGACCCGCTCGATGATCGGGATGCCGAAAGCAGCCGTCTTGCCGGTGCCGGTCTGAGCCTGGCCCAGCACGTCGCGGCCTTCCATGATGTGGGGAATGGCCTCGGCCTGGATGGGGGTGGCTTCTTCGAAGCCCATTTCGCCGATGGCGCGCAGGATTTCCTGTGAAATCGGCAGGTCTGTGAACGATGAAGTGCTCAATTGAACCCTTTCTACTGGATGGTCAGCTTCTCTGTAATACGCTTCTGGATCAGGGTGGAATGGTTGAAATGGCGGGGCTGGGGTCTTGTTCGAACGGTTTGCCACTTCGCCTGAAACAGGTGCTCCAGATGGAAAGGCTGCAAACTCTGGTCATAAACATCTTATTATACCACATTCAGCAGCATCGGCCAAGCCCGCCGGCAGGCGCCGGCAGAAAAAAACGGCCTGCCGTTCCGAAGAGCGGCAGGCCGTTTATGGTATGGCGGTGAAGATGCCAGTCAGGACGCCAATCAGGCCTTCAGGCGGGCCTCCAGGGCGTTGAGCTGGTGGGCCAGCTCGGCCGGCAGCTTGCTGCCGTAGCTGGCGTAGTGGGCGCGGATCGACTCGACTTCATTGAGCCATTCGTCCTTGTTGACCTTGAGCAGCTCCTCCATGTCGGCGGTGCTGACATCGAGGCCGGTGGTGTCGATGGCATCGACAGTCGGCATCAGGCCGAGCGCGGTCTCAACCGACTTGCCGGTGCCGGCGCACTGCTCGACGACCCACTTGAGGACGCGGCTGTTCTCGCCGAAGCCGGGCCACAGCCAGCGGCCGGAATCGTCCTTG
>CAYOHO010000124.1:0-6297 GCA_964403755.1 uncultured Oscillospiraceae bacterium | reverse complement strand
GCTGCGGGGATCGCTGGCGAGCTGCTCAAGAACGGTCCCGAGCGTACCCCGATAGGCGTCGGCGGATCTCGGGCCGAGGCTGGCCTGGCCTGATGCGGACGAATGGCTGGATTCTGGTGTCATGTCTGTCCTCCTTGCTGGCAGGTATGCCGGCGGTCAAGGGATTTGCGGTTATCGGAGATGGCGGTCACAGGAAACAAAAAAGACTGCCCAGTCACCCTTGGGTGTCTGAACAGTCTTGCGCTTACGATGAAACCAGGCCATCCGGCCGTGCTAGTGGCATCATCACCGCATCCGAAGGTGCGGCCGCTACTCCCTGTAACGAAAATGATTATAGCGGAAGAATCCCGACTTGAAAAGGGGGGCAGCCTGGCCATTGATCGCCCTCCGGCGTGGCTTCCGGCGCAGGACGGAAGCCGGTTCAGGCGTTGAACGGAAACCGGTTCAGGCGCAGGGCGGAAGCCGGTTCAGGCGCGGTAGGCCGCCTCCACCAGTGGTATGAGGGGTGACTGCGGCTCGATCCCCGAGTAGCGGATGAGGGTTTCGCGAACGCCCTGCTCCTGGACGGCCTTGCTGAGCTCGAGGCTCTCCGGGTCTCCTTCCGAGCGGAAGCGGAGCGCCGCCGCGAGCGCCCGGGCCAGGTACACGGGCTCGATGCCCATGTCGATGAGCTTGAGGGCCGGGCCGACGAAGCGGTCATTGCGCGAGATCTTGCGCAGGGGCGACCGGCCGACACGGGCCAGGTCGTCCGAGATCTCCGGGTTCTTGAACCGGCCGATGATTGTGTTGACGTAGTTCTGGTGCTCGCCGGCATCGAAGCCGTAGGCCGCGGTGACATAGCGGGATGTCTCGCCCAGCACCCCGCGGACGTCCGCCTCGATCGCCGGGTCGCTGATCGCCTCGTAGACGGTCCGCAAGCCCTTCTGGAGACCGAGGTAGGCGGTCGCGGCGTGTCCGGTGTTGACCGTGTACAGCTTGCGCTCGATATACGGCTGCAGGCTGTCGACATAGTGCACGCCGGTGAGCTGCGGCGGCGATCCGGCCAGCTTGTTCTCCTCGATGACCCATTCATAGAAGGGCTCGACCTTGACGTCAAGCAGGTTGGCGTTGCTCTGGGCTGGCACGATGCGGTCGACGGCCGAGTTCGGGAAGCCGATCAGGCGGCTGGCCAGGGCCTGCTCGCCCGGGTCGAGCAGCTTGAAGAGCGCGTCCTTGAGGATATCCGTGGCACCGATGGCATTCTCGCAGGCAATGATATTGAGCGGGCGGGCACCTGGCTGCGCCAGCCGGGCCTTGATGCCGTCCGCAATCGTGCGGGCGATCAGCGGCACGATGGCCGGACCGACAGCGGTCGTCACGAGGTCAGCCTCCAGCAGCAGTTGCCGGAGACGGTCCGGTTCCTTGACGTTGTGGACAGCGCTGACGCCCGATACATGAATGACCTCGTGCGTTGGTCCGGCGATGATCACGTCATATTCGCCCTGCAGCTTGATGGCATCGATGAGGGTGTCGCTGATGTCGGCAAAGGTCAGTTCGTAGCCGTTCTGGCGCAGGATCAGGCCAATGAATCCGCGGCCGATGTTCCCGGCCCCGAAATGAAGCGCTTTCATGGATTATCCTCCTTATGGATGGCGGTGCCGCGCCCTCGCCGGGGTGCAGCCGTCCGGTTCAGCGGGGCATCAGCAGATTATAGACAAAGTCGACGTCATCGGTCGTGTAGAGCTTCTGGAGCGTCGCCTCATCGCAGTCCATGAAGACGGTCGCGATGTTCTGCAGGATGTTGAGGTGATCGTCGCCGGAACCGGCCACGGCGATGACGATGTAGGCCGTCTCGCCGCTGAAGTCGATGCCGTTGGGATACTGGTGGACCACGATGCCCGACTTGCGGATGAAGACGCGGCCTTCGTTCTTGCAGTGCGGCAGGGCCAGGCCAAGGCCGAGGTAGTTGGTCACCTCGGTCTCACGCTGGATCATGCTGTCGATGTACTCGGGTGTCACGCAGCCGCGGGCGACGAGTTCGGCGCCGGTGTCCCGGATGACCGTGAAACGGTCGGCCGAGGGCAGGCCGAGGCGGATGTATTCGCGGGTCAGGATGGGTTCATTGCCGTTTGTCTGGTTCATATGCTCATCTCCTTGTCTGGCTCTGCTCTTCAGCGGCAGGCAGGTTCAACGGGAAGCTGTTCTTGAGGATGCGCTCGAGCTGGACATAGACGCCATCCCGGGAGCCCTGTCTCAGGGCGCGGGAGAAGACGTCGTCTTCGACGATGGAACGGCTGATCTGGCGCATGATGTCGAGCCGGATGTTCGAGACAGTCTGCGGCGCCGCCATGATCAGGAGCGTGTGGACCGGATTGCCGTCGATCTGCAGCGGCTCGTCCAGGGTCAGCACGCCAAAGTGCAGGGATGTGATTTCGGGTGAGCGCGCATGGATCAGCGCCATCTGCTCGGCCTCGAGGACCACGTGGCCCATGGCCTCACGCCGGTTCAGGGCCTCGGCGAAGGCTGAAGGGTTATCCGGCAGGACCTTGGCGGCGGCGAAGGCGATCGCCGTCTCAAGGGTCTTGCAGGGGCACGTTTCACAGAAGAAGCTGTCCAGCAGGCTGAACAGGCCCGACACCAGTTCGTTCATCCAGCCAAGCTGGAACTTGAGATCTGCCTTCTCGGAGGCGGGAGCGGCGATCTTGCGCGGGACCAGGGTCGTCAGGAACTGGCGCAGCTTGTCCTGGTCCTCCTTGGGAAAGAACGGCCGCACGGTCAGCACGGGAATGCCCGGCAGGACGATGTAGGCCGTTGTCAGGATCATGTCAAAGCGCTGCTGGCGGATGATTTCGGCAGCCTGGTGGAAGGAGATGATCGCGTCGACGGAAACCTGGGGAAAGACAGCCTCGACGCGGCTGGCCAGGAGGACGGATGAGCTCATGCCGGCCGGGCAGAGCACGGCGATGTGGTAGCGCCGCTCGGAGCGGGCAGCCGCCTTTTCCATGGCGGCGCCAAGGTACATGGTCAGGTATGCCGTTTCAGAATCCGGCACCGGCTTCTTCAGGAGGTCTTCGATCAGGCCGGCGCATTTCCGGGCCAGCTCGAACCATTTGGGATAGTTTTCGCGGATTTCCTTCTCAAGCGGATTGTAGATGACCTGGCCGAACTTGAGCCGGGTCAGGGCCAGCTGCAGATGGGTCGTCAGGAACTCGATGAACTCGGACTCGTCGATGATGGCATAGCCGGTCTCGCCCTGGATCAGGGTGAGCATCTGGCGGACGAGATCGGCCGTATCAATAACGCCCCGGTCCGGCTCAGCCGATTCGCCGGCCGTCAGCTCCGGATACAGGACCGGCAGCTGTGCAGCGACTGCCGTGACTTCCCGGACCAGCCAGGGCATGCCGAATGCCATGGCGATTTCCTCAAGCAGGCTGTCGGCCGTGGCAAGCAGGTTGAGGGAAGCCGGCGCCGCCGGCGGGGCCGGCTCGGCTGGCTTGTCCCGCCGCCACGTCAGCACCAGCAGCATCAGGACCATGTTGAGGAAGTTGCGTTCGCGGTGGATCAGCTGATTCGTCTTCTCCCAGACCTCGATGATCTGGACGAGACTGTGGAGGCGCTCCAGGTCGGCGTCGGTTGCCCGGAAAAGCTGGCGCAGCCGGTCACGGACCGTCGAGCGGTCAGGCTGGAGCACCAGCTCGATCAGGCCATCCTCACTGACGATTTCGTTGATCAGGCCGATCAGGGCCTTGCGGCGGGCTGTCTCGGGGCCTTCCAGATAGATGCCGAGCCCTGGACGCCGGACCAGGGCGAGACCCTGGCTGGAGAACCAGGGCTCGAGACGGTCGAGGTCGCCGCTGATCGTGCTTTCGGCAGCCTTGAGCTGGCGGTTCAGGGTGAAGAGCTTGATCGGCTCGTCGGCGCGGAGCAGGCTCTGGCGGAGGAAGGCGAGCCGGTCCGCGACGCTGAAGACCACCTGAACGGCAGAGCCGTCGAGGAGCTGGTCGAGGCGTTCACGCCCGCTGCCGCCTCCGGCCAGACGGATGCCAAGCCCGGCCTTGCGCTCCAGGGCGACGCCGGCCGCCTGCAGCAGGTGCTCGCATTCATCCAGCTCGCGGATGACCGTGCGGGAACTGACACCCTGGGCATGCGCCAGGGCACTGAATGTGATGAATCCGTCGGCTGCGGCGATATCCCGCAGGACCTTGGCTTGGCGATCAGTCAATTGGTCTGCCTTCAGTTCGCTCACAGATCGTCAGGTCCTTTCAAAGTCGAGGCGTCCGGCCCGCCGCCGCAGCTTCCAGCAAGGGAGAGACATGCGGGAGGCGGACCGGACGCCGAAGCCACGACCGGTTGAGTCGGTCTTACTTGAGCTTCTTGACGAGCTCGTCGTACTCGCTGGCGTTGAGGAAGTTCTTGATCGAGTGATGGTAGGCGTTCGGAGCCTTGAGGCGGGCGCGCTCGGTGAGGCCCTCGTGGGTGACCACGACCTTGGCATCATCGGGAATCTCGTTGACCGCCTTGTGGACGACCGCGATCTTAAGGCCATTCTTCTCCAGCGTCTTGCGGAGTGTGGTGGCGCCCATGGCCGAGGAGCCCATGCCGGCATCGCAGGCGAAGATGATTTCGGTGACACCGGTCAGGACCTGGGCTCCGGCAACATTGGCAGCGGTCGCCTTGTTCAGGTCGGCGCCCTTGTAGGCTGCGGTCTGGGCGGCGGCCTCGGCGAGCGCCGAATCGTCGATCAGGGACTTGTCAGCCTTGAGGAAGACAGCCGAGACGAGGAAGGAGACGACGGCTGCGACAGTCACGCCGGCAATGGTGGCGACGAAATTGCCCACGCCCTTGGGGGTCATGGCCAGCACGGCGAAGATCGACCCCGGAGAGGGAGCGGCAACCAGGCCGGCACCGAGGAGGGAGAACGTCGCGACGCCGGAGGCGCCGCCGGCGATGGCAGCGATGATCAGGATCGGCTTCATCAGCACGTAGGGGAAATACACTTCGTGGATACCGCCGAGGAAGTGGATGATGATGGCGCCGGGGGCGGACATCTTGATGTTGCCCTTGCCAAAGGCCCAGTAGGCGGCGAGGATGCCGAGGCCGGGGCCGGGGTTGGTCTCGATCATGAACATGATCGACTTGCCGGCCTTGGCGGCTTCTGCCAGGCCGAGCGGCCCGAGGACGCCGTGGTTGATGGCATTGTTGAGGAAGAGGATCTTGGCGGGTTCGACGATCAGGGAGGCGATCGGGATCAGGCCGGCCTTGACGATCGTGCCGACGATGCCGCCGAGCCAGTCGGATCCAGCCTGGACGACCGGGCCGATGGCGATCATGCTGAGGATGGCGAGGGCGCCGCCGATGATGCCGGCGGAGAAGTTGTCGACCAGCATCTCGAAGCCGGCCTTGACCTTGCCCTTGATCAGGCCGTCAAATTCCTTGATGACCCAGGCGGCAAGCGGGCCGACGATCATCGCGCCGAGGAACATCGGGATGGTCGTGCCAACGATGACACCGGTGGTCGCGAGGGTGCCCATGACACCGCCGCGGACGCCGTAGACGGCCTTGCCGCCGGTGTAGCCGATGAGAAGCGGCAGGAGGTAGGTGATCATCGGGCCGACGATCTTGGCCAGGCCCTCGTTCGGAAGCCAGCCAGTCGGGATAAAGAGGGTGGTGATCAGGCCCCAGGCAAGGAAGGCGCCGAGGTTGGGCATGACCATGCCGCTGAGGAAGCGGCCGAAGCTCTGGATGGCGGCGCGGGAGCCGGTGTTCTTTTTCAGTGTGGTGGCACTGCTCGGATTTGCCATTTTTGAAATGACCTCCTTCGGATCTCTTTGCAACCGCAATACAGGCTGCATACTCAATTCAACCGGTTGTGATCGCTCTGGATCAGGGCTATTCATGGCTCAGGCTCTTGATGACACGAAGACGCGCTAGCGGACGGAGGACGAACTGGCAAAGCTTTGCTATGTTTCCAATATAATACCGTTCATAAAAGAATGCAAAGGAAAGAAAACATCAAGACGATCAGAATCAATCATGACAAAAGTGAAGAGGCGCCGGGCATTCATTCGAAACTGTCGCCATGGGGAAGCCGGCTGCATCAGCAGCCGTTTCGGCGAACGCAAAAGGCCGGCAGACTTTCGTCTGCCGGCCTTAGCTTGGTGCCCAGAGTCGGAGTTGAACCAACGACACGGGGATTTTCAGTCCCCTGCTCTACCAACTGAGCTATCTGGGCAAATCACAACCGGCCCTTTCGGACCGGTTGTGTGGCGACGCAGAAGGGGCTCGAACCCTCGACCTCCAGCGTGACAGGCTGGCATT
>CAYOHO010000123.1:3004-6325 GCA_964403755.1 uncultured Oscillospiraceae bacterium | reverse complement strand
CAGCCCCGACCTCATGTGCATTGTCGACTTCGAGGGCAGATTCCTCAAGCTGAATGAGAACTGGAGCAGCGTCCTGGGCTATACCCTGGAGGAGCTGCAGGTCGCCAGCCTTTCCGATCCAGTGGAGCAAGGGGATATCCATGCAAACCGTCAGCAGGCCGTCGATGAGATCCGCCGCAGCCAGGGAACCCAGTTCGATCCTGCACTGGTGGCGATCTTCCTCAATGATGTGCTCCAGATGATGCCGGCCGAAGAAGGCTGACGCCGGCCAAGAAGGCTAATGCCGGACGAGGAGCGATGATGCCCGCCCGGGCGATTAGGCGAGGTGCTGTCCGGTCCGGAAAACGGAATCGGGCACCAGCACCACCTTGAGCAGTCCCCGGGAGGGGTCATGGAGCCGGTGGAACCACTCGTTTCCCTCGCTCATCGGCGCCACAGCCGACACCATGTCAGACACCGTGATATCCCCGTCTGCGATCGACTGCAGGCAGCGGTCATATTCCCGGGCGGACCCATAGCTGCCCGAGAGGCGGATCTCCCGCGTGACCACGTCCTGCAGGGGAAAGGCGATCTGCTTCTGCACGTTGCCGATCAGTCCGAGCGCGCCGCCATCGCGGAGATGCCGGATGCACAGGCCGACCGTGCCTTCAAGGCCGATCACGTCAAAAGCCGCTTCAAACCCTTTCGGCGCCAGCGCCCTGAGCTGCGCGTCACAGTCCGGCTGATCTCTGCCGCCGTCTGTCTGAGCGCTGCCGCCCGGCTGAGCACCGCCGCCGTCTGTCTGATCGCTGCTGCCCGCTTGACCGCTGCCCGGGCTGCCGGACAGGACGGCATCGGTGGCGCCGAAGCGCAGCGCCCGTTCCAGCTTGGATGGACTGATGTCGACGGCCACGATGCGCCGCTGGCCCATCTGCTTCAGCACCTTCACGAGCAGGGAGCCGATGATGCCGGTACCGACAACCAGGACGGCCGCGTCCGGTTCCAGCGGGAATCGGCGGGCCGCATGCCAGGCGACGGACAGCGGCTCCGTCAGGGCGGCATCGATGAACGGCACGCCTTCGGGCAGGCGATAGACAATCCGCTCGGGGACGGCGGCGTATTCGGCATAGGCGCCAGCGCGGTTCTGGCCGCGGAAGGTCACGCCGAGCACACTCAGGTTCTCGCAGAGATTGGTCCGCCCGCTCCGGCACTGGCTGCAGCTGCCGCAGAACACCATGGAATCGAAGGTCACGCGGTCGCCGGGCCTCACCTTGGTGACGTCCCGGCCCACACGTTCGACGATGCCGCTGGCTTCATGGCCCATGATGATCGGGGGCACACGCCGTCCCGAAGAGCCGTCCCAGCCGTGCACATCGCTGCCGCAGATGGCGCAGGCCATGATCCGGACAACCACATCCTGGTCGCCGCATTCCGGCAGGGGGACGTCAACATAGTTCAGCTGGGCGATCGCTTCCATCAGCAGGGCTTTCATGGCTCATTCCCTTTCATCGCTGTCTTGAATGCAAATCGAATCGCGCTCCTAGACGTAGTCCTTGGCATAGCGGGCGAAGGCGCTGGCCAGCGTGCTGGTGCGGCTGCTGTAGCCGCCTTCGCAGATATCCTCCACCCGGACGTTGACGATGGCCGGCCGGCCCGATGCGGCGGCGCGACGGATGGCCGGCACGATGTCCTCGGCGCGTTCCACCAGCTCGCCATAACCGCCGAGGATCTCGGCCATCTTCTCGTAATGCACGAACGGCAGGCTTGTGGCCAGGCAGGCTGGGTGCTCCTGCTCGTAGCGGGCATAGACCTGCGGCCGCATGACCCATTCAAAGCCCTTGACCATGCCCCAGGCCGAGTCATTGGAGACGACGACCACCACGGGCATGTTCGCCCGGACATAATGGGAGAACTCCATCAGATTGTAGCCGAAGGAGCCGTCGCCGGTGTACAGGAGAACCGGGCGCCCGGCGCCATGCCAGGCGCCGACGGCGCTGCCCGGGGCGAGCCCGATTGAGCCGTTGCCGATCAGCCCCAGGATCTGGCCCGGCCGGTGAGCGATGCCCAGCTTGTTCATCCAGCAGCCGCTGTCGCCGCCGTCGATGACGATCGACCAGTCGCGGCCCTCCCGTTCGAGAAAGCGGGAGACTTCATAGGCACAACGGCCCGGGCGGACCTGCCGAGCCTCCGCCAGGATGGCCTTACGCTCTTCCTGCAGGACGCGTTCACGCGCTTCGATCAGTTCGGCCAGATAGGCCGGCTTGGGCTGCGGGCCGGACAGGGCCTTGACGCGCTCGAGGATCTGGCGGGCGGCCGGCGCAGCGCCGGCGACGATGCCCACCTCCGCCTCGCGGTTGAAACCGATCGCCTGGGCGTCGGTATGGACCATGATGAACCGGGCGCCGGCAGCGTAGGCCGGCGGCTGGAACTTGCCCAGCGGCAGGTCGTTGGCGGTGCAGAGGGCCAGGACCACGTCGGCGCTCCGGGCGGCCTGCGGACCGGCCTGGCACAGCGGATGGTCCTCGTCGAGGAACAGGCCGCGGCCGATGGTGGCTGCGGTCACTGGCAGGTCGAGGTATTCGGCCAGCTCGCGTACAGCCGCCTGCGGCTCGCAGGAATAGCGGGCCGAGTTGCCGATCACCATCAGCGGCCGCCGGGCCGCGAGCAGCATCCGGGCAGCCTGGTCGATCGCCTCCGGATCGCCATAGGGCAGCGTCCGGGTCCGCGACTTGGCGGAGATGCTCACGCCGTCCTCATCGGTCACGTCCATGAGGATGTCGACGGCGATCTCGACATAGACCGGGCCCGGAATGCCGGATGTCGCGTGCCGGAAGGCATCGTCGAGGTGGTCGGCGATCCGCTGGGCGGTATAGACGCGGCGGGCCCACTTGGTGCAGGTCTGCATGATGCTCAGGTTGTCGACATCCTGCATGTCACCGGTGCCCTGCAGGGAAAGCTGGCAGGCGCCGCCGATCTGGACGACGGGGGTGCGACCGGTCATCGCCTCAAGCATGCCGGTCACGGTGTTGGAGACGCCCGGGCCGGCCGTTGTCAGCACCACGCCGGGCTTGCCGGTAGTCTTGGCATAGGCGTCGGCTGCCATGACGGCGTTTGCCTCGCTCCGGCAGTCAATGACCTCAATTCCCGCATCAGCGCAGGCATAATACATGGACATGGTGTGTCCGCCCGACAGGGTGAAGACCTTGGTCACGCCCTCCTTCTTCAGGCACCTGGCCATGACCGTTGAACCGCCCGTCATCTTGCCCATCTTTTGCCTCCTTTTTCCGCCCGCCGGCTGTTTGCCGGATTCTGCCATCTGCTCGCCGGATTCTGCTGTCTGCT
>CAYOHO010000123.1:0-2904 GCA_964403755.1 uncultured Oscillospiraceae bacterium | reverse complement strand
GCCGGATTCTGCCATCTGCTCGCCGGATTCTGCTGTCTGCTGGCCTTGACAAGCCCAGGCAGGAACAGTAAGATAAATTTGCATTATTTGCAAATAATAATACTAATATTTGCAAATATCAGTATATCAATGCGGTTTTTGCCCGTCAAGCCGAATGCCGGCTGAACCGGCAACACTGGCTGAACCGGCAATACAGGCTGAACTGGCAACGCTGGCTGAACCGGCAACGCCGTCAAATCTAGAGAAGCCGGCCAGACCCGGAAGAGCTGGCGGAGGAATCCTTATGAAGACCATCGACAAGGCCTTGGACCTGCTCCTGGAGATTGGCCGCCAGCCCCTGACCATCACCGAGGCGGCGGAATTCCTGGGCCTCCATTACAGTTCGGCCTCGCGGGTTCTGGGGACACTGCGGGACAAGGGATTCGTGACGCTTGCCCGGGACCACCGGTACGAGATTGGTCCCGCCCTGATCCGGCTGGCCGCCCGCTCTTCTGTCAGCGAAGACCTGATCGGCGCGGCCCATCCGATCCTGCAGCAGCTCAGCGAGGCGATTTCCGAAACGGTCCACCTGGGCGTGCTGAGCGACCTGCAGACGGTCTTCATCGACAAGATCGACTCCACCCGCATGATCCGCATGCATTCCTATATCGGTCTCAGCCTGCCGCTCCACGAAACCGCGATCGGCAAGGTCCTGCTGGCTTTCCGGCCTGCACAGGCCCAGCAGGAGATGCTGGCGGAGATCCTCTCCCATCCGCACACCATTGCCGATGTCGACCAGTTCCGCCAGGAAATCGCCGCGATTGCCGAAGAAGGCATCGGCTACAGCTGGGGCCTGCACGACCGGCACATCAACAGCCTGGCTGCCCCGATTTTCGGCCACGACGGCAAGGCTGTCGCCAGCATCAGCATCTCGGCGCCGGTGATCTATACCGACCGGGAAAAGCTGCTCGGCTACCGGCCGCTCCTGCTGGCCAGTGCCCGCGGCATATCGGCCCGGCTGGGCTATCCGGGAACCCGCTACGACGGCTTCCGGCCGGCCTGATTCCAGTCCCGCAGCAGGCCGGAAAGGCGGCATGCGGCCGGGATCACTGGAAGTTTGCCGGCTGCCGGCTCATAATGAAATCAGCCATGGCAGGCACCGAAGATGCGGTCAGAACCATGGAGCGCCAGCCTGCCGGCCATCAGACAGGAAGTGGTCTGGATGGAAAAGGTGATCGTGATCAATGGCAGTCCCCGCAAGGACAAGGGCTTTACCGCGCGGCTGCTGAAGCCGTTCGCAGCCGGTCTTGGCGAGGCCGGGGCCGATGTCGAGACAATCTGCACCAGCGGCATGGGCATCGCGCCCTGCTCGTGCGGCCGGATGCACTGCTGGACCAGTGAACCGGGCGTCTGCTGCCTGCAGGACGCGATGCAGGCCCTCTATCCCCGGCTTGCTGCGGCCGATATCCTGGTCCTGGCAACCCCCGTCTACGTTCCGTTTCCCGGCGAGATGCAGAACCTGGTCAACCGGCTGGTTCCCCTGATGGATCCGAAGCTGTCCTTCCGCGACGGGCGCACCCGTGCGATCTGCCGCGCTTCCGTGGCAATCCGGAAGCTGGCCCTGGTAGCGACGGGCGACTGGTGGGAGAAGGAGAATCTGGACACGCTGGTGCGGATTGCCCGCGAACTGGCGGCTGACATGGACATCGAGTTCGCCGGCGCCCTCCTCCGGCCGCATGCCAGCTATATGACCCGGAATGGCGTTGTCACGCCGGATGGCCAGGCGGTTCTGGATGCGGCAAAGCTGGCCGGGCGGGCACTCATCGAGCAGGGCCGGATTCCCGATGACCTGGGTGACGCGGTCAGCCGCCCGCTGGTCCCGGTCGGCCAATGGCTGCAGGAGCAGAACGCATGACGGCCGGGCGACCGGTTCCAGATGTGCTTTCGGAAGCAGCGCAGGCGCTGCGCCAGCAGCTGCAAGCGGACAGGGACACGGCCCGCTGGGTTGAGGCGGTCATCGGCCAGCCCGGTCTGGCGAGCCCACTGCTGGAGATTGTCCGGAGCGATCCAGGCAGTCTCAAGTACCGCTGCAGCAAGATCATCCGGATGGCCGCCGAAAGCCGTCCGGAGCTGGTCTATCCGTTCTTTCGAGAAATCGCCGCCTGGCTCGACAGTCCGAACAGCTTCATCCGCTGGGACGGCATGCTGACCCTCGGGATCCTGCTGGCGGCTGACCGGGACGATCTTTTCCCGGAGATCTACGTCCGGTTTGCCGGTCTGATCGATGATGCGTCGATGATCACGGCAGCCAACGCCATTGGCCAGGCCGCCCGCATTGTCCGGGCCCATCCGAAGCTTGAGCCCGACCTGACGCGGCGCCTGCTGCGCGTGGCCGGCAACACCTACTGGTACAAGGGCGAGCCGTCGCCGGAATGCTGGAACATCGTCTGCGGCGCCGCACTCGACAGCTTTGCCCAGTACTGGCCTCAGGCGAGCCAGAAGCCGGAGATCCTGGCTTTCGCAGCCAGTCTGTGCCAGAATTCGCGTCCGGCTGTTGCCCGCAAGGCGACCCGGTTTCTCAAGGAGCACGCACCGGCCTGAGTGCCAAGAACCGTCTTTCAGGCTGACAGGAACCGTCCCCCAGCCAGACAGAAGCGTGCGGAGCCAGAAAGAACCGTCCCCCAGCCAGATAGAAGCGTCCCCCAGCCAGACAGAAGCGTCCGGAGCCATTGAGCTCTGGACGCTTCTTCAGTCAGCAGGGTCTTGCTGCCGTGTCTTGTGTGCTGTCAGCCGGCTTTCGGGGATCACCGGCAGGGGGCATGAATCCGGCTGGCCGGACGGCTATCCCGGCGCCAGGCGACTACTGGGCGTAGTTGCTGTAGAAATAGGCTCCGGTCTGGAAGCAGTGCCGGACAAGCTGGCCGC
>CAYOHO010000122.1:0-6344 GCA_964403755.1 uncultured Oscillospiraceae bacterium | reverse complement strand
GCCGATCTGGAAATCCTGGCCTTCTTCGTAGATCATCGGGCTGTTCTTGCGCGAGGTGCGCATGTAGACCAGTCCATAATGGTCCGCGATCTGCGGCAGGATCACGCGCAGCATGGCAGCATCGGTCGGCTCGATGACGACGGCGCCGGGGATGTTGCGCATGATGCCAGCATCCTCGAACGGCATGTGGGTGCCGCCGTTGTGGGCGGCCGTGATGCCGGGGTCGGCGCCGACGATCTTGACGTTGAGGCCGGCGTAGGCGCAGGAGATGAAGGCCTGGTCGTAGACGCGGCGCGAGGCGAAGGCGGCAAAGGTGTGGAAGAACGGGATATAGCCGGTGGCCGACAGGCCGGCCGAGACGCTGACGGCGTTGGCCTCGGCGATGCCGACGTTGATCTGGCGCTCGGGGTATTTCTTGCCGAAGGCCGCCGTGCCGATCGTGTTGGCGCAGTCAGCCTCGACGGTGACCACCAGGGGGTTGCTGGCGCCGAGCGCGGTGAGGGCATTGGCGTAATGGTCCTTCATCGGGACCGGATCGGGCTTGTGTTCGGCTTTCAGCTTTACCATTTCAGGTCACCTCCGGGATAGGTGCCGGCAGCCAGCCGGGCTTCGATTTCCGCGGCGGCGGATTCCGCCATGGCGCTGTCGATGTTCATGTAGTGGTTGAAGGCGGCCTTTTCGGCGAAATTGGCGCCCAAGCCCTTGAACGTGCTGCAGATGACGGCGGCCGGCTTGCCCTTGACTGCCTTCGCCTGCATGATCTTGGCATAGAGGTCCTCGACATCGTGGCCGTTGGCACGGAAGGTTTCCCAGCCGAAGGCCTGGAACTTCTCGGCAAAGTCGCGGGTGTTGCTGATGTCGCAGGTCAGGCCGTCGATCTGCTTCTTGTTCTCGTCGATGAGGACGACAAAGTTGTCGACCTCATGGTGGGCGGCGCTCTGGACGGCTTCCCAGACCTGGCCTTCCTGCGACTCGCCGTCGCCGATGATGCAGTAGACCGTATTGTCCTTGCCCTTCATCTTCAGGCCCATGGCGATGCCAAGCGCGGCGGAGATGCCCTGGCCGAGGGATCCGGCGGTCATGTCGATGCCCGGGGTCTTCAGGCGGTCAACATGGCTCGGCAGCTTCGTGCCCAGCTGGTTGAGCGTCTTCAGCATCTCCATGGGATAGTAGCCCTTGACGGCCAGCGTGCCGTAGAGGGCAGGACCGCAATGGCCCTTGGACAGGACGAACCAGTCGCGGTCCTCCCAGCCCGGGTTCTTGGGGTCAATCTTCATGACGCCGCCGTAAAGCACGGCCAGCATGTCGGCTATGGACATCGAACCGCCGATGTGGCCCAGGCCAAACGCTGCCAGCGCCCGGATCGTTGCAATCCGGATGTCGGCCGACAGCCGGCGGATCTGGTCAAAGTCGATTTTCTCGCTCATGATCTGCACCTTTCTCTTCCATTCTCTTCCAAATTGTATGATCGGGCCCGAGGCCAATATCACCGTTGTCAGGCTGGACGGCCATCCTCCTCCTCCGCCTCGCCCGTGGACGGACGGGGCAGCGATGCGACGCTGTCGCGGACCGAGAGGCTCGGCGGGAAAAAGACCTTGCGCCGCCGCGGCTCGGCGCCCGAAAGCGCCTCGGCCATCATCTCGGCGGCCGCGCGGCCCATCGGGTAGGGGTCGCGGCTGATGGTCGTCAGCTTGACCGGCCCGCTGACCGCGGCGGTCGAGTCGTCGAAGCAGATGACGCTGACGTCTTCCGGGATGCGCACGCCGGCCTCGAGGAGCACTTCGCTGAACGAGGCGGCCATGAGGTCGTTGGCACTGAAGACGGCGGTGCAGTCCTGCAGCTCCTTGAGGAAATAGCGGCCGAACTCGCGGCCGGAGTCGCGCTTGAGGTTGCCGTAGCGCACCATGTTGTCGCGGATCTCGATGTTGTGGTCCTTCATGGCGTCGCGGAAGCCGCGCTCGCGGTCCTGGCTGGCCGTCGAGTTGACCGGGCCGGCGAGGTGGGCGATGCGGCGGTGGCCGCGTTCGGCCAGGTAGTTGCCGGCCATGTAGCCGCCGCGGTAGTTGTCGATGCAGACGGCATCGAGGTCCATCGAGCGGATGTAGCGGTTGGCCAGGACCACCGGGCAGCTGATGGTCTTGAGCAGGGCCACCAGGCCGGCCGTCTCCATGGCGGTGATCAGGATGATGCCGTCATAGCGCTGCTCGGTGGCGAATCGGACGAACTCCTCTTCCCGCACCGGGTCGTAGTCGCTGTTGAAGATCGCGAGCTTGACACCCTGTTCGCTGAGCCGATCGTTGATGCCCTTGATGATGCCGAGGTAGAAGAGGTTCATGATGTCGCCGACAACCAGCATGACGATCGGCGAACGGCCTGTATCCTTGCGGCTGTGCGGGGCATACTGGTAGCCCAGCGCCTCGGCGGCAGCGAGAATCCGCTGGCGTGTTTCCGAGCGGACCGTTGTGCTGTTGGAGAAGGCCCTGGAGATCGTCGCGATGGAGTACCCGCATTTCTCGGCAACATCCCGGATCGTGACTGACATGCTGATTCCTCTCTGCCCCTGGGTGGCCACCGTTGACATGGGCATCAGCCCGGATGTAACAATGACCACTGCAATCGATGAAACATTGTTGGCAATATGTCGGCACTGTGGCGATTATCGGAGCTGTCCGAAGCACTTCAAGCAAACAAATGCCACAAAACCACAAGCCCATCATAGCATTAGCCGACTCGCTTGACAAGCAATTGCAATGAATCAGTGACAAATATTTGCAGAATTTGATCTGTCTGTTACAGAAACAAGGCCTGTCTACCGGCCGCCGGAGCGGGAGCAGACAGGCCTTGCGGACTGCGGGTGAACGGGGGGCAGAAGACAGGTCAGCGGTTGACGACGTTGATCGGATTGCCGCGCAGGAACTGGGCGAGGTTGTCGACGGCGATGTCCATCAGGCGCTGGCGGCTTTCCTTCGGCGCCCAGGCGATGTGCGGGGTGATGATGCAGTTCTTGGCCGTGAGCAGCACGTTGTCGGCCTTGATCGGCTCGCTGGCGACGACGTCGGTGGCATACCAGCCGACCTTGCCCGACTCGAGCGCGGCCTTCATGTCATCCTCGCGGACCAGCGGGCCGCGGGAGGTGTTGACGATGATGACGCCATCCTTCATCTTGGCGACGCTTTCGCTGTTGATCATGCCGTTGGTCGACGGGAACAGCGGGACGTGCAGGCTGATGACATCGGACTTGGCATAGAGCTCGTCGAGTGTGACGTAGCTGGCAAGCGCGCGGCCGGCATCATTGGGGTATTCGTCAAAGGCGAGGACGTTCATGCCGAAGGCGCGGGCGATGTTGGCCGTGGACTGGCCGATGCGGCCGAAGCCGATGATGCCCATGGTCTTGCCGGCAAGCTCGACAAGGGGGTAGTCCCAGAAGCAGAAGTCGGGGTTGGCTGTCCAGCGGCCCTTGGCGACTTCACCGGCATGATGGCCGACATGGTGGCAGACCTCGAGGAGCAGGGCGAAGACAAACTGGGCAACGGCAGCGGTTCCGTAAGTGGGAATATTGGCGACGGGGATGCCCTTCAGCTTGGCATACTCGTAGTCGACGACGTTGTAGCCGGTGGCCAGGACGCCGATGAAGCGCACGCTGGGGCAGGCTTCGAGGGTTTCACGGGTAATCGGGGTCTTGTTGGTGTAGATGATGTCGGCATCGCCGATGCGCGAGACAATGAGGTCGACTGGCGTACGGTCGTAGACAGTCAGTTCGCCCAGGGCTTCGAGGCCGGACCAGGAGAGATCTCCCGGGTTTTCAGTGTATCCGTCCAGAACAACGATCTTGGTCATGGTAGCTACTCCTTCATGTTCCTGTAACAGGCTTTGTTTCAGCAATCCTGCAGCGACCAGCGGGTCAGGCCAATGCTTCCGCTTACCTTTTTACCGCAAACGTTTGTACTTGCGCAAGTGTCTGGGAAATTTCTGTTCATCAGGCCAATTCCGTTTGTGCATCAGGCCAATTCAAGCGCCGGTTCATGAGGCCGGGAACTTATCCTGATGGTACGCGGCACAAACCGGCTGCGATAGAAATGAAGCCGGCTGGCGGAACAGCCCGGAGGCCGCGCCGTCAGCCGGCATGCAGTTCATTTGCCAGGCCTGATCACCGGCCCTGACGGACCGATGCAGGGGCAGGCACCGGCCCTGTCGGACCGGTGCAGGGAGAGGCACCGGCCCTGTCGGACCGGTGCAGGGTTCAGAGGTTGGCCCAGGCAGCGTTGAGGTAGCGCTTGGCGTTGGCGATGACCATTTCCGGATCCTCGTTGCCCCACGGCTTGACTTCGAAGCTGACGACCTTGCGGACGCCTTCCTGGAAATAGCCGATCTCGAACAGGACCTTGAGGAAGTCGGTCAGCTCCTCGACGCCGTTGGCGCTGTTGGGGAAGCCGAAGCGCGGGTGCTGGTCGCCGAAGGCGTCATGGCCCTGGCCGCAGACGGCGTTGCCGATGTGGACGTGCTTGATGTACTTGGCGACCGGGACAAGGCTCTCGCGGCTGGTTTCATGGAGCAGCGGGACATGGCTGAGGTCGACCATCAGGCCGAAGTTGTCGACCTTGCTGCACATTTCCTCGGCATAGCGGGCGGCGAGCGGTGCGGGGCCGATGATGGAGGCCTTGTCAACATCGAAGTCGAAGACTTCGAGCAGGACCGGCATGTCGCCCTTGGACTTGGCATAGTTGCAGAGCTCGACGGTGGACTTGACCAGAGCCTGGTAGCTCTCTTCCTTGGTGGCTTCCTCATACTTGCCGGAGAGGAAGGCGAAGCCGGCGCAGCCGAGTTCGTAGGCCTCGTCGATGCCTTCCTTCAGGTTGGCAAGGGCGATCTGGCGCTGGGCCTCGTCCAGGGAGTTGATGTTCTGCTTCGTGCGCAGGAGGCGCGGCTGGCCGCCGTAGGCCAGGGTGACGGCGGACTCGGTCGCCATCTTGCGGACTTCGGCGCGGACGGCCGGATCCTTCATCATCGTGACTTCGATGACATCGAAATAGTCATCGGCACAGATGCGCTTGACGGTATTGACGATGTCTCCCTCGCCGCTCATGGCGAATGGATAGGCCATGAAATGGATCAGGCCGACTTTCATGTACTTCTGCATGGGCTGGTTCATGGTGGTTCCCCTTTCTTTCTTCAGCTTGCGCTGGGTGACTCTATTCGACCGAATAAACGGGCGGACGATTATGGGAGCGATGCTGGCCGGCGAACCGGCACGGCGCGGCGTTCAGGCACGGTCATGGCTTCAGGCTCTTGTAGAAGAGCATCGCCAGGTAGAGCATGACGGCATCGCGGGCCTTGCGGACATCGTAGCCGGTGCTGTCCTTGAGCTTGCTGAGCCGGTACTGCACGGTGTTCTTGTGGATGTAGAGGCTCTCGGCCATGCGGTTGATCGAGCCATTGAGATCGAAATAGGCGGCGATGAGGCGCGCCCACTCGGCCCGCTCGGCTTCGCTGTCATCACGGAAGACGCGGTCGAGGATGTCCTGGCGCAGCGTACGCGGCAGCTCCTCGACAACCAGCTCGATGCGCAGCGTCTCATAGTCGGCGACCGCGCCCTTGAAGTAGGTCCCGGAAATCGAGGCCGCCTTCACGGCGTTGAGATACGAAGGCCGCAGGTCGAGGCTGCTGGCGGCACGCGAGCCGAGGCCGCAGAGCAGCGGCATGCCCGTGCGTGCTTCCAGGCGTCCCTTGGCCAGGCGCAGCAGCTCGGCCGGATCGGGGTTGCGATCCGTCCGCACAATCAGGATGTAGGCCGAGCCATGGAGCAGGACATGCACCCCGCTATCAGGCGTCAGGTCGAGGCGGATTTCGTCGAGCAGGCGCTCGCGCATCGTCTTTTGCCGGGAATCCTCGCGCCCGTCGGGACGGCTGTCGGCGCGGCTTTCCGAACGCCCGTCGGTGCGGCTGTCGGCGCGGCTTTCCGAACGCCCGTCGGCGCGGCTGGCGGTCTGCAGCTGCGTCATGGGCTCCATGATCGCGATGCAGGCCGGCGCCTTGAGATCGATGCCAAAGGCGCGGGCCTGGGCACGGGCGGCATGGGTATCGAGCGATTCGAGGAACAGGAGATCGGCGAGGAAGCGGTCGCGGACCTGCTCGTCACGCAGGCGGCGGCTGGTGCGGTCGTACTGCGCGATGAGAATCTCCGTCATCTTGCGGATGATGTGGCCAAGCTTGAGCACCTGGGCCCGGTCGCCCGTGATGCCGACAACACCGACCGTCTCTTCGCCGACAACGATCGGGAAATTGATGCCGCGGAGGCTGCCCGGGTATTCGCCATCGAACTCGATGGTCAGCTCCGGCAGGTGCTC
>CAYOHO010000121.1:0-6381 GCA_964403755.1 uncultured Oscillospiraceae bacterium | reverse complement strand
AGCAAACATGTACGAGCATGCGATACAGGCTTGCCTGTACGAGCATGCGATACAGGCTTGCGATTCAGTGCTTCGGCGGTTCGGCCAGGGCGCGCACCTCGGCTTCCTTCGTGAACAGCAGGCAGCCACCGACATGGTCGTCCAGTAGCATGCCGCCGTCACGCAGCTGACGGAAGAGCGGCGATTCCAGCGCCTCGGCAAGGCTGGCCGCCTTGAGGCTGGTGTCGGAGAACGGCGAGAACGGGCAGGGTTCGGCTTCGCCGCTGCTGTTGATGTGGAAGAAGCCGCGGCCGGCGGCCAGGCAGCCGCCGGTATGGCGCTCGTCACCGGGAAAGGCGAGGATGATCACACCCGGAAGGAGGCGCCGGCATTCCGCCAGGCGGTCCTCCAGCAGCGCCCGCTCGGACGCACCAGGGGCAAGGGCCAGAGTGCCGGCTGAAACGGGAACATATTCAACCCAGAAGATGACCCGGCAGCCACGAGCGGCCAGTTCTCCGACAAAGGCCGGGCTGGAAATCTCGCGGCAGTTCTCGCTGGTCACGGTAATCGAAGCGCCCAGCAGCACGCCCAGGCTGCGGAGCCGGTCCATCGCGGCCAGAACCCGGGCATGGGTGCCGTCGCCGCGCCGGGCGTCGGTTGCCGCCGCGCCGCCTTCCAGGCTGAAGACCGGAATCAGGTTGCGGCTGAGGTCAAACAGGCGGATGGCAGCGTCATCAAAGAGGGTGCCGTTGGTGAAGACGGGAAAAATGACGCGGCGCTCCCGGGCGGCCGCTTCCAGGACCGGCCGGTTCATCAGCGGCTCGCCCCCGGCCAGCAGGACAAACGAGATTCCGAGCGTTTCCGCTTCCTGGAACAGTTCGCCCCAGCGCTGGTCGGACAGGGTTTCGTTCCGGCCGCCCGAAGGGCAGGCCAGTGGCGGTTTCTGGCTGTCCGATGCCGCCGTCACGTCTGTCTGGCAGATCTCGCCAGCGGACGAACCTGCCTGGCCAGTCTGGCCGGCGCGGAAGTAGCAGCCGGCGCAGTGCAAATTGCAGCGGTCGGCCATACTGGCGATCAGGAATGGTGGCACATGCCGGCCGTTGGCTGCCGCTGTCGCTCGCAGGCGGGCCGCCCGCCGCTGCCGCCAGACCTGGTGGACCAGGAATACGGCCTCGCGCGGGCTGCGCAACGAAGAACGGAGAGCAGTCGCAACCATCTCCCGGATCGAGCGGTCCATATAGTCGGAAAGATCAAATGTCTGTGCCATCGGTGATTCAGCCTCGCATTCCCTCCCGAATCATAGCACGTTCCAACACGACCGTACACGTGTGCAGCGCCGCCGGAGCCCTCATTTCAGCAGCTGAAGGACGCGTCCGGTTGATTGTCGGCCGTATTTCCGTCAATTGGTGCAAACACCCTGTGGTATCCGAAAAAACCGCAGCCAATCGGCGGAAAAGCGGTTCCATTGTCCGGCGGAATCTGGTAACTTCTATTCAAAGGGTCCTGTACCGGCTGCTTGCCAGCCAGCTGCCTGACCCCGGAAGCAAGAGCCAGCGCCCGGCCCGTCCGGGCTGCCGATATGACAGGATCGCCCGAGCCGCTCGGGTCAGCAGCACCCAGAAAAACCGCAGCCCGCAGGCTGCAGAACAAGTCGGCCAGCCGCCAGCAGCGGCTATTCCGCGCGGACCGGATCACGCGCCCCCTGTTTGGTGCGGGATCATTGCGATCCAACCGGCTGAAAGCATGTTCGCCGCCAGCTGCGCCTGCAGCGGCGGTACGGGAGATACAGCATGTCCGAACACACGGTCGAGTGGGCTGCTCCGGTACGCCTTTCCCTTTCTGTCGCGCCTTCTGAAAACGCCACGCCTGCCCTTCGGCTTCCCAAGAATGCCGCCTCATCATTGGCGGCCAGGCGTCCCCGGCGCCGTCCGCTGCGTCTTGGCCTGGCGCTGGCAGCCGGTATCCTGAGCGCCAGCCTGCTCCTGACCAGCTGCCAGATCCTGGATATCAGCCACGGTTCTGACGCCTCGGGCGCCCCATCGGCATCATCCGGCAGCAGGCCGGGCGGTTCTTCCGCTCCATCCAGCGTGTCCGGCACGCTGCCTTCCGGCGCATCTGGATCTGCCGGAACCGCCACTGCTTCCGGGGCTCCCGGTCAGACCAGCCCCGGCACCGCTGCGTCATCCGGCACTGATCCAGCGCCGACCGGCGGTTTGTCGGCGCTGCCGCCCGCCCCGCTAGCCGACTCCTATTTCGGGCCGCTGCCCAAGGCATCCCAGGTGAAGCCGCTCAAGCACAACGAGACACGCGCTATCTACCTAGGTGCCGCTGCCAATATCGATGCGGCACTGGCCATTGCCCGGACGTCCGAAGTCAATGCGGTGGTCATCGACCTCAAGGAATCCGACGGCGTCAAGTATGCCTCCAAGGTCCCCCTGGCGGTCCAGAGCGGCGTTGTCCGGGCGGCATACAACCTGCCGAAGGTGCTGCAGCGCTGCCATGCCGAAAACGTGCGGGTCATCGGCCGCATTGTCTGCTTCAAGGATCCGCTGCTCGCCGAAGCCCGGCCCGAACTCACGATCAAGGATGCAAACAAGAACGTGCTGCACTTCTCTCTCGAAGGAAGCAAGCCGTTTGTCAGCCCTTATAGCCAGACTGTCTGGCAGTACAATGTCGACCTCGCGCTCGAGGCCATCGCCATGGGCGTGGATGAGATCCAGTTCGACTACATCCGCTTCCCGACCGGCGGCACGACCACGGGCGCAAAGCCCTGGTTCGGGCCCGACGGAACGGTTCCCGACAAGGTCCAGGCCATCAACCGTTTCCTCCAGTATGCGCGCATCCGCATTCAGGACGAGACTGGCACGCCGCTGGGGGCCGATGTCTTCGCCGCGATCATCATCAGCAAGCGTGACGGCGCGATCATCGGCCAGGACTGGTCGCAGCTCGGCCTGACCGGCATCGACAGCCTCAGCCCGATGGCCTACCCGTCGCACTTTGCCAACAGTTCGACCACACACTATACCGGCAATGGCGTCGGCCAGAAGATCAACGGCATCCTGTTCGACAAGCCGGACCTGCGCCCCTACGATGTGATGTACAACACCCTCCTGACCGGCAAGCCCGCGGCCAGCCAGCCTGGCTACCGGTCGGCCATCCGTCCCTACCTGCAGGCGTTCACCGCCGGCTACCTGCCGAAGGGCTACTTCATGACCTATGATGCGGCCGCGATCCGCCAGCAGATCAAGGCCATCCGCGATGCCGGCTACCGGGAGTGGATCTGCTGGAACCCGCACGCCCAGTATCCGGCGGACGCATTCGATCCCCAGAACTGACAGAAGAACCCGCAGGAGGCTGCCTCATGCATCATCATCATGAACCATCGTGCACCAACCCGAAATGCCGCCAGATGAAGCGGATTGCGATCATGCTCAGCCTGCTGCTGGCACTGGCGCCAGCGCTCCTGCTGGCCGGCTGCGGAACATCGGCCGGCCGTTCAGCCAGCCAGGCCGCAGCCAATGGCAGCCAGACCGGTTCGGGGCCATCAACAAGCGCCAGCCTGCCGGCCGCGAGTTCTCCGAACGGCACCGCCACCGTTCCTGCCGGCTCTGCCGGATCATCGGCAGCTGGAACGGCCAGTGCATCCTCAGCGGGCAAGGCCGCTCCGGGCGCATCCCCGGCTGCACCTTCGGGTTCCGCGTCAGCCTATCCGGCCGGCGAGGCACCGAGCGCCGCCCATCCGGCCATCGCGCTGACCTTTGATGACGGCCCGTCCACCCGGGATACGGGCAAGCTGCTGGACCTGCTGAAGGCAGAGCAGGTGCCGGCAACCTTCTTCGTGCTCGGGGACCAGATCGACGCCGGACGCCAGGCCCTCGTCCAGCGCGCGGCCGGCGAAGGCCACGAGATCGGCAACCATACCTACTCGCACGTGACGCTGCGCAAGCTGGACGCCGCCCGGGTTCGCAGCGAACTCACCCGGACCAGCGACCTGATCACACGCGTCACTGGCAAGCGGCCGACGCTCATGCGGCCGCCAACCGGCGCCTATGACGACACCACGATTGCCGTGGCCAGGGAACTTGGCCTGGCGCTGGTGAACTGGTCGTATCAAAGCTGTCCGGAAGACTGGAACCATCGCGGCGATCCGAAATACATCGCCGATTATGTCGTCAGCAAGGCGGCCAACGGCCACATCGTGCTTCTGCACGACACGAACAGCAGCACCATGGAGGCCATGCCGGCCATGATCCAGGGGCTGAAGGCACGCGGATTCCGCTTCATGACCGTCTCCCAGCTGCTGGCCTATGCCGGCGCCGGCGAACCGGCCCCGGGCAAGGCGTACTTTCAGCTGAGCATCAAGAAATGAAGGCCGCATCCGACTGCGGCTGACCGTCGGCCACCCGCGCCAGGCCGTTTGGCTGGTACAGGGGCCAGACAGGCATCCATCGGCAACTGATTGTCTGGTGCCCAGCGCGGGCTGAACGTCCGGCAGCCTCCGGAACTACAGGTCGCTCGCGCCGCGGCAGGTCTCGCAGACCCGCCGGTGGGCAATCACGCTGACCAGCTCGACATCGCTGGAAAGGAATCCGTCCTTGACGGGTTCCTTTTTCATGAGGTCGGTGCTGAGGTACTTCTTGTTGTCGTCGGAAAAGACCGTGACGATGACCGCATCGCGCCCGAGCCGATTCTGGGCCATCAGGGCGCCGATGAAGTTGCCGCCCGACGAGATGCCGACGCCCAGGCCCAGCGTTGACGCCAGCTTCTGGGCCATGAGGATGGCATCGCCGTCATCGACGGCCAGGATCTCGTCCATTTCATCCAGGCGCACGATCGCCGGGATGAACTCGTCGGAAATGCCCTGCATGCGGTGCTTGCCGGTCTTGTACCCGGTCGAGAGGGTCGGCGAACTGGATGGCTCCATCGGGTGGACCTTGAGCGCCGGATTCAGCTGGCGCAGATAGCGCCCGATGCCCATGATCGTGCCGCCGGTGCCGACACCGGCCACGATGGCATCCGGCTTCAGGTTCATTCGCTCCAGCTGCATCCAGATCTCCGGGCCGGTGGTCAGGAAATGGGCTTCACAATTGTCCGTGTTGGAGAACTGGCGTGGCAGGAAGACATCCGGGCTGCTGGCGGCCAGTTCCTCGCTCATGCGGATGCTGCCAATGAAGCCGCCCTGCTCGTGCGTTACAAGCACGATGTCGGCCCCGTAGGAGCGGATCAGGTTCTTGCGCTCGTCGCTCATCCATTCCGGCATGAAGATCGTCACCGGATGGCCAAGCGAGCGGCCGATGGCGGCGAAGGCGATGCCCGTGTTGCCGCTGGTTGCCTCGACGATCCGATCGCCCGCCTTCAGGCAGCCCGTACGGTATGCCCGGCGCACAATGTGCAGGGCCATGCGGTCCTTGATGCTGCCGGTAAAGTTGTAATGCTCGGCTTTGGCGTAAAGGGTGCGTTCCTCGCCCTTGTAGAGGAAGTTGATCTCGACAAGCGGGGTGTTGCCGATCAGACTGGTCAGATCACGGATGCGCTTTTCGATCGAACGGTCGAACATGCAGTCTGTCCTCCCAAACGGATGCAAAGGCGGCAGCTGGTCCGGACCATCCGTCCGGTTTATCCGGATGGTCGAGCTCCTGATCCTGTCACCATTGTATCACGATTTTATTTCAGGAAAGAAGACCGTCTGTCCACATCCGGCTCGGCTGGCTCGGCGGCCAGGATGTCCTGGCATGATTCACAGCGCTGCAGCATCTTGCGGGCAAATGAGCACTGCGGCGTGATCTTCCGGCTCTCTGCACGGGCCAGCTCCACGACCCGGTCGACCAGCTTCTGACCCACACCCTGTCCCTTCAGCGTTTCAGAGACATACGTGTGGTCAATGATGAAGCGGCCGTCCGCCGTGGCGACAAACGTGATTTCCGCCAGCGGGTCTGAGGGATTCTCGCCCAGATAGAACCGGTTGCCATCCTGCCTGATCTCATTCATGTCATTTCACCTCTCGCTTCTGACTCGGGCTTGGACACCGCCGGATCCGGCCAGCCTCTGACGGCCACCCTCAACCGGCCGGCGCCAATATCCGCCTGCAGCGGTGCCTGTCAATTTCCACCATGCTACCATAAAGTCATCGCCGCGTGGGGGTTCCGGGTGCCAGATTCCCGGCTCTGCAGATGCCGGCAGAACGAATTCCAGGCATGGGCAGGCAGCATCATATCATGATATCAATCTGGCTCTATATCTTAACTTTATTATATATTTTGAGAAACCGCCCATCATTTCAGCCAAAATGATAAAAATCGGGAAATTCCGCTCCCCCCGATGCCGAAAAAGCAGGGGGGAGCAGGGGTTTGCAGTTGGCCAGGAAGGGCCGATGATGGATTTTGTCGGCAAGGATCCTTACAA